>NZ_JAPQLE010000045.1:0-1881 GCF_028982185.1 Wolbachia endosymbiont of Drosophila baimaii
GATTTTCATTAAAAGACAAACGCAGAAGGGCTAGAGTATCCACTTTAACCTCTCTAAATTTGCTCACAATCTCTTAACTTGACGCGTATGCTTTTTTGAACATTCCCTGTTAAGATGCCTAATCTACTTTCAGCTCCTCAGTATGTAAACTGCGTGGTAAAGACTCTAATTCCTTTGCAGCACTTAAACTTTTATTTTTTGCATGTATACCAAGCTTATTGAATTCTCGAGCAGCAGGAAACACCCTTGCTTCAAGAGAGCCAGCAGTTTTATTATAATGATCAACAGCACTTTTTAAGCTCCTGCGCAAATTATCAAAGCTTTCACCCATTGTGCAAATGCGCTCATATAAAATATGACCTAGTTCACTGATTTTCTTTGCGTTTTCAGCTATCATCTCTTGCTTCCATCCATACGCTATTGCTCTCAGCAACGCAATTAGAGTGATCGGTGTTGCAATGATCACTTTTTTTTCCACTCCAATCTCTATCAAAGCAGGCTCATATTCCAGTGCTGCGCTAAAAACCCCCTCCCCTGTTAAGAAAAGCACCACAAGTTCTGGCGTATTTTCAAATTGATTCCAATACTCTTTTTTACCCAAGTCATTTATGTGTTTTTTTATTGCCAGGGAATGATTCTTTAATTTCTCCTTTTGTATTTGCAAATCATTTTGTGATATAGCATCCATGTAAGAATCAAGCGGCACTTTAGCATCTATTATTATTTGCTTTCCAGATGGCATTTTGATTATTAAATCAGGACGCAATAAATTATCCTCGTTTTTATCAACCACTGACGGCTGAGTAAAAAAATCGCAATATTCAATCATTCCTGCTATTTCTACCACCCTTTTGAGCTGCATTTCACCCCACTTTCCTCTGATGTGAGGCTTTCTCAAGGCGTTAGCAAGGTTGGAAGTTTGGTTCATCAGCGCTCCAATTTGCTCCTTTAAACCTTCATAGGCCCCTACCCTCTCTTTTTCTAGCTCACGTATTTCATTATCGAATTTTTCTAATTTTTCTTTTATTGGAGTTACAACTTCGTTGATCGTTGCTTGTCTTTTTTTGAAATCGCTTTCCGTTTCTTTTAATTTGTTATCAATGACTTCCTTCGCTAAGTTCAGAAAATTATTATTGTTCACTTGCAAGGCATCAAGAGAGAGCGCTTTAAAAGTGTTTGTTAATCTCTCCTCTGCTTTTGTTAGTAATTCTATTTCCTTTTTCTTTTCCTCACGTTCTTTTTGCAGAGTTACTTCAAGTTCTGCTCTTTTGACCCTTAAATCAACTATTTCTTCATTCTTCGTAAGCAAAGTTTGCTTTGTTTCTTGAAGTTCTTGCTCTAATTTACATAAATTACCCTCAAGGTTTGCTTTCTTTTCGCTCAGTTTTTTTACGATAATGTAGAAAAATAGTAATAGAGAGACAACCAGAGCTATAGAATTGAAAAGCATCAGAATAAAAAAGCTGTATTTACAATTCTATATGATTTTTGTGTGTATAAGAAAGAAAAAAGGAGCACTGACCTTACCCAGAAAAAGTAGAGAGAAAGTTAAGACGTTTTTATCATGAGAATAAATTGTGCAGGAATGCAATAGTTAATAGTAGAATGTCTACGTTATTTGTTATAAAAGATTTCTATGTATTCAAATATGGCAGTTCTGGTTTGTTGAGCGAGAAGTATCAATAAGCAGCTCCCTTTTAAGTGAACTTTTCTGCAACAGAGTTATCGTAACAACAGCCCTTATGGCTCATGCTGGAAATGATGTTTTTTGTATTCAATAGAAATTGGTAATTTTGAGAGGTATACTGTGACCCTTGATCGCTATGTAACAGCAGATTTTTATCGGGTTTGCGTTTATCAACGGCCATCAATAAAGAATCT
>NZ_JAPQLE010000046.1:0-2851 GCF_028982185.1 Wolbachia endosymbiont of Drosophila baimaii
AGTTCTTGAAATGCAACATATCTTTGCTACCGCTGTTATGCTGTGCTTTTTTGCTGCAATTACAGCATTTAGTTTTTTTGTAACGTATGCGTTGTTTCTTACTTTCTTCAGCATTGCTTTTGCCGATTCCACTACTTTTTCATCCAATAATTTTGATCTTAATGCCATTTATACCTCGCTATTACACTTAGTTTAGTATGGCTTTTTTTCCATTATTGTCTATCTGTTTGTTGTGCAGTGAGAATTGGTATAAGAGCTTGATAATCCTTACCTACAATTTGTTCAGCTTTTATCTCTAGTACGTTAAACAGATCATTATTATCATAAAACTCCTGACCAGTTAACTTAAAATGTTGACTCATTACTACACCTCACATAAATACATGATACTATTAGTATAATATATTTAATGTTTCACACAAGCATAAAAATATCAAGCAACCACTAAGAGAAGAAACCCTCTTTCCCATCATACAAATACAACTTATCCATTCTCACCACATCAAAATTATGTTCCTCAAATTTGATTAGCAAGTTATTCACATCACTATTTGTAATTTCATTATTTGCAATGAACCTGCAGGTTATTTGGTCACTTGAAGACTTTGAACTTCCTGGCCAAATCGCAAGGCCTTTTGAATATATTGCTATAATCTGCGGATTACTTGTTTCAAACAACTTCACTATTTGGTCAAAGTCAGCCGGCTTACTCCAGGCAAGCGTTATATCGCTACCCACTAGTTTTTTAATCTTATAATCCTGTTCATAATTATCCTGTATTTTATCCACTTTACTATTTGGATCACTGCCAATTATAAGCTCAGATAATGTTTTCGGTTTTTTTCCTAGATTGTCTATAACAGCTTCTGCAAATTCTTTTGTACCAACTTTCTGTTTACTTCTTTTCTCCTTATATAAATCGGCAGTGTGTATTCCATCCTCCAAAGTCTTGAGC
Organism: Wolbachia endosymbiont of Drosophila baimaii; assembly: GCF_028982185.1. Classification (NCBI taxonomy): domain Bacteria; kingdom Pseudomonadati; phylum Pseudomonadota; class Alphaproteobacteria; order Rickettsiales; family Anaplasmataceae; genus Wolbachia; species Wolbachia endosymbiont of Drosophila baimaii. The sequence continues at coordinate 956 of NZ_JAPQLE010000046.1, forward strand.
CATGCATCGTAGATTAGTTTTGCAGTACCCACTTGACCTATGTAAATTAGCATATGCACTGCAGCATTTAAAAGACCAGAAGGATTGGCTATGTTTTTTCTTGCAATATCAGGGGCAGAACCGTGCACTGCTTCAAACATTGCGTATTCATTCCCGATGTTGCTACTTCCGGCAAGCCCCACAGATCCAGAGGTTTGTGCGACTATATCTGATAATATGTCGCCATATAAGTTCTCGGTTACTATAACATCAAAATTCTCCGGTTCTGTTGCAACACGTGCCATTCCAATATCAACTATATAATGTTCTGCCTTTATATCTGGGTATTCCTTTGCAATACGATCAAACGCCGCATGGAAAGTTCCGTCAGTCATTTTCATTATGTTATCTTTAGTAAGACAAGTTACCTTCTTTCTACTATGTTTTTTTGCATATTCAAAAGCGTACCTGCATATTTTTTCTGAGCCGGATCTAGTAATAATTTTAGTGCATTGGTAAGAGTCACCAGTGAGCCTGTGCTCTATTCCGGTGTAAACGTCCTCTTCATTTTCACGTATTACTACGATATCAAACTTATCGAATTTATTTTCTATAACAGGATGATATGAAATGCATGGTCTGATATTTGCATATAACCCTAGGTTCTTTCTGAGCGCTACATTTAAGCTTTTGTGGCCTTTACCTTGAGGAGTTGTTGTCGGAGATTTTAATAATATTTTTGTCCTTTCAATTGATTCCCAACCACTTGGAGAAATTCCGTGAGACCATTCTTTACTGTAAACACGCTCCCCTATTTCAATAATATCTATTGAGATTTCCGCTTCTGCTTCGCGCAATATCGACAGCACCGCTTCCATGATTTCTGGTCCGATACCGTCGCCATATGCAACTGTGATTGGTGTTGACATAACTTCCCTAGTTATAAATGATTTAATATTAATTTAAATAATAGAGTGGCACAAGTAGCTAATATTACCCAAGTTAGTATATTTACGGTTATTTAATAACGTATTTTTATATTATATGATGATATTATGAAATATAGGTGGGGTTATGAATACTAAAATAAATGTTAAAGTAAATTATGTAGGATTTACAAGGCGTATTGTAGCAGAAATACTTGACCTCATCATATTTTCCCCTCATTTTATCTTCGGTTTTATCTATGGTGTATTCATCGTATCATTACAAGATCAAGATAAAGATAAAGACTCTTTTCAGGAACTTGCACAACTAGCAACAGAAATACCATTTATAGTTTCTACAGTGGTCGCAACATTAGTACTAACAATATCCAAAATATTAATGGTAACAAAACTTGGTGGTACCCCAGGAAAACTATTGTGTGGTATGCATATTAAAGATGCTAATACATTTACAAATGTTACCCTTATGCAAGCAACAATAAGATGTATTTCTAAGGGAAGCATCTGGATTATTTTTCGCTTTTTGCTTCATCTGCATTATCATGGTTATACTTTTCTATATCTTTTAATTGTGCTAATTTTATTTTTGTTTGCAGTATTTGATCAACGCAAACAGACTTTTCACGATAAAATTGCAAAAACAGTAGTGATAGACTATAAATCTAGTTGATATTTTTCTTTATAGGTAGTACATGGATAAAAAAGTAAACTACTCAACGATGATAAGACGTACTCTAGCATTTATAGTTCTCTAATTGCACATAAGTCAACAATAATTTTTACACAAATCAAAATAGCATATTTCCTCCGTAATCCTTAATAATTTTACATAGATTAAGTAGCATGCTTCCATGGTTCTCTCCGCGGTCTGATATGGCTAGTTTATAGCATTTCTCATAATAGTCCGAACAGGTCATAGGAAGGCAGAATCAACAGCACGACGAAAGGATTCGAATAGAGGAATGTTTTT
>NZ_JAPQLE010000047.1:0-1681 GCF_028982185.1 Wolbachia endosymbiont of Drosophila baimaii
AGTTCTTGAAATGCAACATATCTTTGCTACCGCTGTTATGCTGTGCTTTTTTGCTGCAATTACAGCATTTAGTTTTTTTGTAACGTATGCGTTGTTTCTTACTTTCTTCAGCATTGCTTTTGCCGATTCCACTACTTTTTCATCCAATAATTTTGATCTTAATGCCATTTATACCTCGCTATTACACTTAGTTTAGTATGGCTTTTTTTCCATTATTGTCTATCTGTTTGTTGTGCAGTGAGAATTGGTATTACTATTGCTAGATAAACATTGTGGCTTTTCAAGGAGATGTCGTGGTAGTGCAACGAGCAGGCGACGTCATTCCAAAGATTGTAGAAGTTGATAAAAGTTCTCGCCCTGAAGACACACCTAAATTTAAATTTCCTAAGGTTTGTCCAGAGTGTGGCAGTTCAGAACTATACAAAGTTCCAGAAGAAGCAGCAATAAGATGTTCAGGGGTTACCTGTAAAGCTCAAATCATAGAAAGGTTAAAATATTTTGTTTCCAATGATGCTTTTGACATTACCGGCTTTGGTGATAAGCAGATAGAGTTCTTTTATGACCTTGGTTTGATAAGGAAAATATCTGACATTTTTGCTCTCGAAGAAAAACTAAAAAATTTTAACTTAAGTGAGCTGAAGGGGCGGGATGAAAAATCAATATCTAATTTACTGGATTCTGTCAATAGCAAAAGAGTTGTGAGTTTGGATAAATTTATATGTTCTCTAGGGATTCGATACGTCGGACCACACGTAGCAAAATTACTAGCAAAACATTATGGCTCATATGAAAATTGGTATTCTGCTGATGAAGAAGAATTAATGAGCATAATAGGTGTAGGAGAAAAGATTATAGATTCATTAATATCTTTCTTCTCTGAAAAGGATAATGTTGAAATGGTAAAGAATCTTGCCTCTCAACTAAAGATTGAGCCTGTAAGTGCTAATGTTAGTAATTCCATTTTTAGCGGTAAAACGGTAGTTTTCACTGGCAAGCTGTTGACAAGGGAAAGAAATGAAGCGCAAGCACTAATGGAATCTTTAGGAGGAATTGTGAGTTCAAGTGTATCGCCTAAAACGGACTTCTTGGTTGTAGGCGAAAAACCTGGGTCAAAGCTCGGAGATGCTAAAAAGCTAGGTGTGAAAATTTTAACTGAAGAAGAGTTTAATACTGGGAGAAGAATAACGCCTTCTGTCTTTAATTTCTCTCAGGTTGCGTTATTTCCTCTGCAGGTAAGCCAGTTATCGAAGAAATAGCATCAACAGAAACACCTAGTATAAGTAGATTATTCGCAACCTTGATTGACTCTACTTTATCAATCTTTTCTTTGTAAATTTGCCTTCTTTGGGATAAAAATTCTATTAGTATGTTCAGTTCATCTCTTGATTCCTGATTATCAATTCTTTTGAATTCTCTCGTCGAACTTAATAGCTCATTTTCTACTTCCTCGTCTTCACTTTCATAGTAATCTTCTTCCGTTATTAGATCTTCAGCATCTACTGATAATATTTCTGCTGCTTTACATGCCACCTCGCTCAAAAAGGTACTCTTCCCTTGTTCATAGTTATGTATTTGTGAACTTGCTACACCTAGCTCTTTTGCCAATTCCTCTTGAGTATATTCCCTTATTATCCTCCATTTCTTCATCTCTTGTCCTTCCTTGTGACGCTTACAGACAACT
>NZ_JAPQLE010000048.1:0-4627 GCF_028982185.1 Wolbachia endosymbiont of Drosophila baimaii
AGTTCTTGAAATGCAACATATCTTTGCTACCGCTGTTATGCTGTGCTTTTTTGCTGCAATTACAGCATTTAGTTTTTTTGTAACGTATGCGTTGTTTCTTACTTTCTTCAGCATTGCTTTTGCCGATTCCACTACTTTTTCATCCAATAATTTTGATCTTAATGCCATTTATACCTCGCTATTACACTTAGTTTAGTATGGCTTTTTTTCCATTATTGTCTATCTGTTTGTTGTGCAGTGAGAATTGGTATAAGCTATTGCGATTGCAGAACTTACTATTTTGTAAAACCTTCATTCCTCTTGACTTTGTCAATTTTATAAAACTTGCTGTATTACTGGCAAACATCCAGCACCAACCAAGTTTACCTTTGTTATAATGGCTCGTTTCATCGATATGCAGAACTTCACTTTTACTTACTTCTTGCTCGATTTGCTCATATGCTTCTTGGCATTTTTCTGCAACTCTAGCCTCGCTATTTGACACGCTACCAACACTGATGTCCAGGTTGAAAATATTTTTTATAATATTTGCTACTTCTCTTTTCGAGTTCTTGTAAAATCCGCTCAGCGCCGCGATTGTTGACTCAACTTTTGGACCAAATGTATCCGCAGTAACACCTTCTGGTAGCCTGCTACTTTTTCTTTTTCCACACTTGCAACAGCGGCCATTGGTATTCCACAACATAAGGCTTAATTTCTGGCAAATCAACTTTTTGATGAATGTATGGCTCTTTCGATATCGCAATTTCTCCTCCGCACTCGCAAGAACTCTATTTTCACCACTTCATCTGCTTCCATTTTAGGGCGATACTTTCCTTCATGCCCAATCTGTGCCCCTATTTTCCTGTCACTTTTTTTCTTTTTCTTCTTTAGCTTGTATAACTCTTTTGAGCTCGGTATCGATGAATTTTGTGAATTCAGACCTAGTCTTTCTTTCAATTCAGCATTTTCGATTCTTAGCGCCTTATTCTCAGATCTAAAATTTTCGTTTTCTATCTCTAACCTCTTTATCTCTGCTTTTAGTTGCTCTATCTCTATTTTAAAGCTTTCACAGAGCTTGAGAAGACTAGCTAGTAGATCAGACATATTTACCACACATACTACTTGTGATATTATGTTTTTAGCACTCCTTGTCTACTTTTTATTTTACCGCTCCGCTGAACGGATACCTTTTTTTTACTGTTTGAGTATGTAAGGATTATGACGACCTATCCCAAACCTCAACTATATCCTCACTAAACTCTATTATCTTTGTTTTTTTAAACTGATAACAGTTGTTAATGAATTGAATCCCTAAATCTCCTACAAAAGGAGTGGCATCATTGCCTAAAATTTTACCACTGCGGCATATTATCAACCTATCGATTAAATTACACTTTAATAGTTCTGTGATTAACACTCCTCCACCTTCAACTAATAATCTTGTTATACCAATTTCTGAAACAAGTTTTGATGCCATGTCTTTTAAGCAGACTTTATTGATAATGTCAGGCTCCGATGTTATTCCAGCGCGTGACGCTGGAATCCAGTTTTCATTATGCAATTGCTTGAAGTTTTTTGGATCCCAGTGTCTGGGCACTGGGATGACAGGAGAAGGCGTTGGAATGACAGGAGAGTGTGTTGGGGTGACATCTGGAATGACAGGAGGTTTGTTATTTGAATTAACTATCAAATAGTTAATGTTTTTTATTTTTTTCTCTACTTCTTTATTTGTGATGACCCAAGTTATTACTTTGTCTGCAGTCTTTGCAATGTTATGCTCTTCCTTTAATCTCCCTTGATTATCTATAATTAGCCTTATTGGCGATCTACTTCCGAGTCCTGGTAATCTGCAAGTTAAGAGTGGATCATCATTAATAAGAGTATTGCTGCCAATCATAATTGCATCATATTTCGTTCTGAGCTCATGCACCCAGTTTCTCGTATTTTCACTTGTTATCCATTTGCTATCGCCTGTAAATGTTGCGATTTTTCCGTCAAGAGTTGTTGCGACTTTGCAAGCTATAAATGGTCTATGTAATTCTTTAGTGGTGAAAAAACCGACATTCAGTTCTTCTGCTTCTTTTTGCATAATACCTTGCTCAACTTCAATTCCTGCTTCTTTCAGAGCTTTAATGCCTCCACCTGAAACTCTACTATCTGGGTCAATAGTTGCAATTACTACTCTTTTTATGCCAGCTTTTATGATTTTTGCAGTGCAAGGCCCCGTGACTCTGTGATGACAACATGGCTCAAGAGTGATATATATAGTTGCGCCATGAGTTGAATCTTTAGCGTTTTGCAAAGCGACTACCTCCGCATGCGGACGCCCACCAATCCCTGTATATCCCTCACTAACAATTGTACCATCTTTTACAATAACACACCCGACAGCAGGATTTGGTGCAACATTTCCAAGATTTTTTTCTGCAAGCCTTAATGCAATTGACATGAAATGATCATCAGTCATTAGAAAGAAGTCATTTCGTATGAGGTATCAAAAATTCTTCTGTGCTCGTGTATAGCAAATCTATCTGTCATACCTGAGATATAGTCACATATTATTACTGAACGCTGAGATTCACAAGCGAGTTTGCTCCACTCTGTGGGAAGTAATCCTGGGTTTTCATAAAAACATTGAAAGAGTTCCTGTATTATGCGTTTTGCTTTGTTCATCGTTCTACTCAGTTTATAGCTTCTGTATATTTTCTCCATGTTGAATCTTTTCATTTCTTTTGTAGCATTCGCAACTTCTGGTGAAAATGTGACTAGCATTTTATTTAGACTTCTTACGTCTTCTACGCTTTTTATTTTGTGATCTTCAATATTTTTTTCAGTCTGAGAAACAACATCACTTATCATAGTTCCTATAGTTCCACTCAGTGATTCATGTATGAGTTTGCTCTGAGGCAATTCTGAATATCTGCTCCTTATGTCTTTAAACATTTTTTCAATTAAAGGAACATTCAGCAAATCTTCGATGGTTACTAAATTCGCCCTGAGTGCATCATCAAGATCGTGAACACTGTAAGCAATATCATCGGCAATTGAAGCAACTTGCGCTTCAATGCTTGAAAATTCTTCAAGTTTTAGATCATATTTTTTGTTGTATTCTAATAACAGCTGATTACTTGTAGAAGACTCCGCGTTTTGACCAAGCAAGGGACCGTTATGTTTTGCAACTCCTTCAATCACCTCCCAACTTAGATTCATACCATCAAAATCAGCATGTTTTTGTTCAAGATAAGTTAAAATCCTTATAGCTTGAACATTATGATCAAACTCATACTTCTCATTATCAAGATTCAAATCTTGAACTGATTTCTTTAGAGCATCTTCACCTGCATGACCAAATGGAGGATGACCAAGATCATGTGCGAGCGCTATGCATTCAGTGATATCCTCATTTAAGCCAAGTCTACGCGCAATGGACCTTGCAATTTGTGCAACTTCAAGGCTATGAGTAAGCCGAGTGCGATAGTAGTCGTGCTCATAATTGATAAAAACTTGTGTTTTGTACTCCAACCTTCTAAACGCATTAGAGTGAATGATACGGTCCCTATCACGCTGAAAGCAGCTGCGATTCTCATCTTCTGGCTCTTTGAAGTATCTCCCTTTTGTTTTGCTTGGAAAACATGCATAATTTAATAGAAAATTATTGTTTGACATGTAAAATTTCTACTATAATAAGTTATCAATAATAAACGGTGGTTACTATGTCAACAAATTACAACATCAACTTAACTGATAATGCACTAAAAAAAATCCACTCTCTTGCAGAGCAGGAAGGGGATAAGAGTTCCATTTTACGGGTTGCAGTTTCAGGTGGTGGATGTTCTGGCTTCAAATACAATTTTCTTATGGATCAAATGAATAAAAATCTATCTTTGGATGATGAAGACGATGATTACGATGATGAGTTTGATGACGAAGATGAAGATGATGATTATGAAGAAAGCGAGGACTATAGAAGCCACTCCAGTTTTAGCGAAAAAGGTAAAGATATAGTAATTAATGATGAAAATGGCAATCCTGTATTAATGGTTGATAATTGTTCAGCAAAATTTTTAAATAACTCAGTTATAGATTATACTGAGGATCTCAGTGGTTCTGGTTTTCAAATAAAGAATGCCTTTGCTGAATCCCAGTGTGGTTGTGGCAACAGCTTCTCAGTTTAGTCAAAAATTTGATGTCATTCCAGTGCGTGACACTGGAATGGCTTTGTTGCATCACACTTTATGAGATGGTGATTTATGGTAAATTCATGTAACTATCTTAAATTTAGCCATACCAATATCAGTGAATTTATTAAGCAAATAGCATTTGATTAGCAGTTCTTTTTCTCGATTTATCTCAGATTTATTCCTAAAACTAAATCCGAATATTTGCTTTAATCTTGAGAAAAACCCTTCAATATAAGATCTTTTCCCATAATTTACTTCTTTTTTCCATTCTTTCATGCCATCTTCACCGTATAATTTTATTAACCTAATAGCAGCATTCCTGTCAGACATATAATCTATTTCTGGATGTTCTGCCGCATTGTTTATTGGTGGAATTTTTGTCTTTATATCATATTCGTTACACAACTTATAAAACTTGTGCCTATCACATGCTCTATCTGCATATAGTGCTTTTATGGCATGCT
>NZ_JAPQLE010000049.1:0-11042 GCF_028982185.1 Wolbachia endosymbiont of Drosophila baimaii
AAAAACATTCCTCTATTCGAATCCTTTCGTCGTGCTGTTGATTCTGCCTTCCTATGACCTGTTCGGACTATTATGAGAAATGCTATAAACGCTGCAATTTAGCTGCTTTTAAATGCAACTAACCTAAATTATAAACGTTAGGAAATTTACTGAGCGGAAAAAAAGGCAAAGAAACCCTAGGGTAGCTAGTATTCAAATTCTCCCTTGTCTATTTGACGTCTTTTACTGTCTAAACGCTTTATAAGCGCGTTTCGGCTTGTATAGGTAGAAACCTAAAAGTTTTATAAAGACATGAGGTGCACATAGTGCAAAAAATTAAGCATGATTTACGCCAAATACATTAAGTTTTTTTGTCATTAATCCACCGCAGAGATTGCGAAGATAAATAAATAGCTTCAGTTTCATGATAAGGGGGCTGGCGGAGTTTGTCAAGAAAGTTTTTTCGTTTCTATTTCCAATAAAAGTGCGTTATATGGTTATGCAAGAAGTCTATTTACCCATTTGCTTAACTTTCTCTCTACTTTTTCTGAGTAAGGCCGCTATTGGCATGACAGACATTCATCGTAGTCAATATCTGTTTTTTGCTGCAATATTTCACTTTTTTTGAATATGTCATGCGAGACCTTATCGGCTCTCTGCATTGATTGTGATCTGCAGTAATATAAGCTCTTCAATCCTTTTTTCCAAGCAAGCATGTGTATTTTGTGCAAGTAACGTTTATGTACGTTGGCAGGTAAGAACAGATTTACTGATTGAGATTGACAAATATACGAAGTTCTATTACTTGCATGTTCTATAATCCATCTTTGGTCAAGCTCGTACGCTGTTTTAAATGTCAATTTTTCATGCTCACTAAGAAAATCTAAATGCTGAACGGAACCCTCGTTTGTTGAAATTGAAGACCATATTTTATCATTGTCTTGATTTTTTTCTGCTAATAGTTTTTGCAAGAATTTATTTCGCACTACAAATGAGCCTGTAAGTGTCTTTTGTATGAATACGTTTGCTGCATATGGTTCTATTCCAGGAGAGGTATTACCTGCAATAATGGAGATCGAGGCAGTAGGAGCAATAGCGAGCTTGTGTGTAAACCTTTCCATTAGATCAACTTCTTTGGCATCAGGACATGCCCCCTTTTCTTCTGCTAATTTTTTAGAAACTATATCTGCTTGCTCGCGTAAATACTTAAATATTTTTTTATTCCATTGTTGTGCTGTTACTGATTCAAAAGGAACCATTTTGCTTTGTAAAAATGAGTGAAAGCCCATCACACCAAGACCAATACTGCGTTCTCTGGCTGCAGAATATTTTGCTCGCTGCATTTCATTCGGTGCTTTATTTATGAAATCTTCCAATACATTATCAAGAAAGCGCATTATATCTTCTATGAAGAGTTTATTGTCTTTCCATTCTTCGTAGTACTCAAGGTTTACGGATGATAGACAACACACAGCAGTGCGTGACTTATTCAGGTGATCATAACCTGTGGTTAAAGTTATTTCACTGCATAGATTTGACATCTTGACGTCTAAGTTGAGCTTTTTGTAAGATTCTGGCTTATTGTTATTTGTTGCATCAAGGAAAATAATGTAAGGTTCTCCAGTTTCAACTCTTGCTGTTAATATTTTGATCCATATATCCCGCGCTTTTACAGTTGAAATAACCTTATTGTTGTGAGGGCTTATTAAATTCCATTCTTGATCATTCTCAACAGCCTGCATAAATTTATCTGTTACTATTACAGCATGATGTATATTTAACGCTTTGCGATTTGGGTCACCGCCTGTTGGCTTGCGTAAATCTAGAAACTCTTCTATCTCCGGATGAGATACAGGAAGGTAGACTGCTGAACTTCCTCGCCTTAGGGATCCCTGACTAATTGCAAGCGTTAGAGCATTTTGCACTACAATAAATGGAACAATTCCTGATGTTTTGCCGCTACCCTTTACGCTTTCGCCTATTGAGCGTAAATTTCCCCAATAACTACCTATGCCTCCTCCACGTGCAGCAAGCCAAACATTTTCGTTCCATAGATCAACTATTCCCTGCAAGCTGTCTTCGGTTTCATTAAGAAAGCAAGAGATAGGTAACCCTCTCTTAGTGCCACCATTGCTGAGTATTGGTGTTGAAGGCATGAACCACAAGTTGCTCATGTAGTCATAAAGACGCTGCGCATGTTCTTTATTATCAGAATAGTAATTAGCAATACGTGCAAAGAGGTCTTGATAACTTTCATTTTCTATTAAATACCTGTCTGATAGAACTGCTTTTCCAAAGTCGGTTAATTTGCTGTCCTTTGCGTAATTAATGGTAATGTTATTCATAAAGTTCCTTTTATTCTTTTATTATATATAGATACTTAAAAGTCATTTTGAGCGATTTTTAAGTTAGGTTTTTCGGATTTTCTTGTTGATGCTGTAATGCAAACAAGATACCGTCAACCTGACTGCCATATATTTTACAGTAACTCGTATAACTTACTTGCATATTTATTTCTTTTGCAACATGTTGAACATAACTTTCTGAGTGACGAAAATAGTCTCCTTTATTTACAAAGTCAATACCTTCACCTTCCTTTCTTCTTATTAAACATACAATAACCCCTTTTTTGCTCGTAGATCTTTTTGCTAATTCCAATTCTTCTTGAAAGTCATGTAGATAATGTAGCACTTCAGCAAAGATAATTACATCATACTGCTGGTTTTTCTCTTGTTTAAGAAACTCTTTCATTTCCATATGTATTAATTCATTGTAAACAGGCTTACCTTTTATAAAGCATCCTCTTGCGATATTTAGCATTCTACTTGAAATGTCAATTCCTGTTATGTGGTTTCCAATACTATTTATTTTTAAGAAATGACCACATATTCCAGTCCCACAACCAAGGTCAAGTATATTGAGCTCAGAAGTGGAGTTGTTGAAGATTTTTGTAATTATCATGTGTACAAGTTCATGCCCTCTATATTGTTTGGCAATCAACCAATGCTCAACAAAATATTCACCTGTGTAATCAAAATATTGTCTTATGAGGTTTTTTGGCAATTCTGTAATAGGCGCTGAGTTTGTCATTTTTTTTATATAGTAAGACGCCTCCTCGTGGTCATTATCTAATTTTAGTGTCCTTGTTAAATAATTATAAGCTTTGTTAGTATTCCCTACCGCAAAATGACACCTTCCGATGTTATACCAGACTATAGGTAAATGGGGGTAAAATATGCTAATTAACCAAAATCGTAACTTTGCATCTGATATGCTACCTTTATAAAAGTGATATAAACCGATTTCAATGTTGGTATTTAACAGGTTCTTAGATTTTTTAAGAAGCACTGTCATTTCTTTATGAAGAGTATTATATTTATTCACAATGAAGTGTTTTACTTTCTTAATATTTAATACGCCAATGAGCTTAGACATACAATTTAAAGCAACGTTTTTTATAAAAGAGAGATTACTTTTCATACGTTAGAAATACTCCGAATGTTTATTATCATTTTTAGGCAATTGATTTTAACACATTTTATCTTACAAAATATCTTTTTTATTAATTTTTACTGTATATATAAGTTTACCACATATTTCTCAGATTATACTGTTTAGGATCGCTAGTATATTGTTGTTGATAATATAAGTAAATGTTTTGTGCAAAAAGGCGTTGACATATTATTTATTAGGTTATAGTATATAAAAGATTAATTTAGTTTTTAGATGTTTGACAAGTTTTATGGTAGAGATTAATTTAGTCTCAATTCAATTTTAATAATATTTAACTCTGCATATTCTGCATATAGTCGGATAAATAAATTATTAAGAGCACTTGATGGATGCCTTGGCGTTAAGAGGCGATGAAGGACGTGGCAGGCTGCGATAAGCTGTGGGGAATTGTCAACAAATTTTGATCCGCAGATTTCCGAATGGGGAAACCCAACTAGTTTAGCTAGTTATTACGTACTAAGTATGTAAAGCAAACTTGGTGAACTGAAATATCTAAGTAGCCAAAGGAAAAGAAATCAACCGAGATTCTGTTAGTAGTGACGAGCGAAAGCGGAAAAGGCTAGTGATTTAAGAATAAGAATTAGAATACTCTGGAAATAGTAACCATAGAAGGTAATAGTCCTGTATAAGTAGAAAGTTTTTAAATCCTTGAGTAGAGCGGGGCACGTGAAATCCTGTTTGAATATGGGGGGACCATCCTCCAAGCCTAAATACTCCTTGACGACCGATAGTGAACAAGTACCGTGAGGGAAAGGTGAAAAGAACCCCGGGAGGGGAGTGAAATAGAATCTGAAATCAAGTGCTTAAAAACAGTTGGAGCTCTATATCAATTTATTGATATTTAGAGTGACAGCGTACCTTTTGCATAATGGGTCAGCGAGTTAATCTATGAAGCAAGCTTAAGCCGTTAGGTGTAGGCGTAGCGAAAGCAAGTCTGAATAGGGCGTTTTAGTTTTATGGATTAGACCCGAAACCAAGTGATCTAGTCATGACCAGATTGAAGGTGTGGTAAAACACACTGGAGGATCGAACCGGTTAATGTTGCAACATTATTGGATGAGTTGTGATTAGGGGTGAAAGGCCAATCAAACTTGGAAATAGCTGGTTCTCCGCGAAATCTATTTAGGTAGAGCGTTGTATGTATGTTGTTGGGGGTAGAGCACTGGATAGACTAGGGGGATTCACCGTCTTACCAAATCTAACTAAACTCCGAATACCAACAATTAATTATACAGCAGGCACACTACGGGTGCTAAGTCCGTGGTGGAAAGGGAAACAACCCAGATCACTATCTAAGGTCCCAAAATTACAGCTAAGTGGGGAAGGAAGTAGAAAAACCATTACAGCTAGGAGGTTGGCTTGGAAGCAGCCATCCTTTAAAGAAAGCGTAACAGCTCACTTGTCTAAACAAGTTTTTCTGCGCCGAAAATGTACCGGGGCTAAAGCTGTATACCGAAGATGTGAGTGCTTATTGATTTCGATCAATAGGCGCGGTAGCGGAGCGTTCCGTAAGTCTGTGAAGGTGGTTTGTGAAAACTGCTGGAGATATCGGAAGTGAGAATGCTGACATAAGTAGCGTAAAAGAGTGTGAAAAACACTCTCACCAAAAATCTAAGGGTTCCTACGTTAAGTTAATCTGCGTAGGGTTAGTCGGTTCCTAAGGCGAGTCCGTAAAGGAGTAGTCGATGGCAATTAGGTTAATATTCCTAAACCTCTTAAGTGTGACGGGTTTCGTATTTGTATAGATCTTATTGGATTGATCTATGCTTAAAAGAAGCTCCAGGAAATAGCACTTATATTTATGAGGCCGTACCGCAAACCGACACTGGTGGATGAGTAGAGTATACTAAGGTGTTGAAAGAATGATGTTGAAGGAACTCGGCAAATTATACCTGTAACTTCGGAAGAAGGGTAACCTGCTTTTAGGCAACTATGAGTAGGTGGCACAAAATAGGGAGTAGCGACTGTTTACTAAAAACACAGGACTCTGCAAACACGTAAGTGGAAGTATAGGGTCTGACGCCTGCCCGGTGCTGGAAGGTTAATACGAAGGGTGCAAGCTCCGAATTGAAGCCCCAGTAAACGGCGGCCGTAACACTGACGGTCCTAAGGTAGCGAAATTCCTTGTCGGGTAAGTTCCGACCCGCACGAATGGCGTAACGATTTCTCCACTGTCTCCAACATCACTTCAGCGAAATTGAATTCCCCGTGCAGATGCGGGGTACCCGCGGTTAGACGAAGAGACCCCGTGCACCTTTACTATAGCTTTACATTGCTATTAAAAGTGTGATGTGCAGGATAGGTGGGAGACTTTGAAGTTATGGCGCTAGCTATAATGGAGTCAACCTTGAGATACCACCCTTTACACTTTTGATATCTAACTATGTTTCATTATCTGGAACTAGGACATTGTATGGTGGGTAGTTTGACTGGGGCGGTCGCCTCCTAAAAAGTAACGGAGGCGTGCGAAGGTAAGCTAGAGCTGGTCGGAAATCAGCTTGATAGTATAATGGCATAAGCTTGCCTGACTGCGAGGCTGACAAGCCAAGCAGAGACGAAAGTCGGTCATAGTGATCCGGTGATTCTGTATGGAAGGGTCATCGCTCAACGGATAAAAGGTACGCCGGGGATAACAGGCTGATGGTGTTCGAGCGTTCGTAGCGACGACACCGTTTGGCACCTCGATGTCGACTCATCACATCCTGGGGCTGAAGAAGGTCCCAAGGGTTCGGCTGTTCGCCGATTAAAGTGATACGTGAGTTGGGTTTAGAACGTCGTGAGACAGTTCGGTTTCTATCTGCCGTGGGTGAAGGAAATTTGAGAAGGTCTGGCTCTAGTACGAGAGGACCGAGATGGATATACCTCTGGTGTACCAGCTGTTATGCCAATAGCATCGCTGGGTGGCTATGTATAGATGGGATAATTGCTGAAAGCATATAAGCAAGAAACCCTCTTCAAAAAGATTTCCCAATTAAGGCCGTGGAAGACTACCACGTTGATAGGCTAGGTGTGGAAGCATGGTAACATGTGAAGCTAACTAGTACTAATAGCCTGATTGATTTATTTGCTTTCTATATGTGTGTATGCAGTGTTAAATATTAAGTTAAAATTGTTAAGTTAGAAATTTTTATTGACTTGGTGGCTATAGCAAAAATGAACCACCCGATCTCATCTCGAACTCGGAAGTGAAACTTTTTAGCGCTGATGGTACTTGAAAAGGGAGAGTAGGTCGCCGCCAAGTTTATAAAAATTTCTTTGTTAATTAGACAGTAGGTATACTTATATTTTAACTCTCTTGTTTTGTTACTATTCTTTAAGTTTTTACTTTAACCACGATATCTTTTTTTTCTTATATGTTCTTGGTCATTTTCTACATTATTTAGCATTGTTCCTACTTCCCCTAATTGATTCCCTTTTGAAGGAGAATTACTGATTTCTGGTAATATTACATTACCTCCCACTTTTTTAAATAATTCTTCTTGTTGGCGAAATGCTGACCTCCAATCTGTTCCTGTTCCTTTAGGAAGAAATAAGAATTGATACATCTGACCAAAGCTTGTGTTATTTACCTCTTTTATATGCTCTACCATTCATCATACCCATTAACTATTTTTAAAAATTTTACCTATATTATCATAAAAAATATAGTTGTAAATACCTTAATTGAGATTTTTTTTATTTTATCTTTTTTAAGCAAATAGTTAGATCTTTTTGTAAGTTTTTATAACTTGCTTGCATAATGTTTCTATGAGTTAGTATTATGTAGTAGTGCCCTATATTACTTATATTTAAAATGCTAATTTTAGCAAGCATTCGTAGTTGCCTTTTTATTTTATTTCTTTTTGCTGCTTTTCCGGTTTTTTTACTGATAGCCAGACCTACTCTAATAGTATGAATGTACTTTTCAGGTTCTCTTTCTTTTATAGCGTACAGTGATATATAAAGCCCACGATAAAAAAGACTGTTGAGTGCTAACTTATTTTTGAAAGCAGAAGAAAAATCTTTTTTTTTATACTTACTATGCGCATAATTTGTTACACCCTAATGAACGGCGCCTATTAAGGATTTTTCTTCCAGCTCTTGTTGCCATACGTGAACGAAATCCGTGTCTGCGCTTTCTTATCAAATTTTTTGGTTGAAATGTTCTCTTCATTGTTTTTATATTAATATAATTATTTATTTTAAATTGTTTTACTTTATTGTCAAATAATGGTGAACTTGTATGACATTTTCGTAGAATAAAATTTGATGCATGGAAGAATGAATTCGGTGATAGTCATACCTGTCTTACTAATCCTTTTATTTTGTTTTAGTAGGTTTCAAGAAGTAAATAAGGTTAAATCTTATCTATATCTTAGTTGTGTATGGATGCTAACTTGGTTGTTAGTATTCTATAATAATTGTTTTGTAACTTTTATTTCTATAGCGTTACTTTTTTTCATGCTTGCTTTTATCTTTAAAAATAAAAGAAATAAGATAATAAAACTTTCGTTATTTGTGGCTTTGGCCATATCATTTTTTATCACTTTATTTATAATGCTGTCTATTTTTATTCAATCCATTAGTTTTTTTAATAAAGTAGCTATTTCAGAATTCTTGTTTTGCTTGAAATGGGGCCACAATGTAGTTACTATCAATGAAGAGAAGATAGGATGTTTTGGTATAGCGCCGCTTTTAGTTGGTACATTACTTATAACTATTATAGCAATGGTAGTTGTCGTTCCGCTTGGTTTATTTTCTGCAATATATATTAGTGAATATGCGAGTGAGAAAGTGCGTTATATTGTTAATACAACTTTGCAAGTTTTGTCTGCTATTCCTACGGTTGTATATGGATATTTCGCGGTTGTGTTTTTGTCTTTCTTTATAAAGCAGGTAGCAAATTTTTTTGGTTTAAGTATACACTCAGAAAGTGCCTTAGTTGCCGGTTTATCGATTGGGATAATGATTCTTCCTTTTATTATTTCTTTACTCGAAGATGCCATAAGATCTGTTCCAAAAAGCTTGCGTTATGGCTTCATGGCACTTGGTGCAACTCCAGCGGAAACTATATGGCATATAACAATACCTTATGCAATGCCTACAATTTTAAGTGCAATTTTATTGTCAATTTCAAGAGTGATAGGTGAAACAATGATTGTGCTAATGGCTGTTGGAATCAACGCAAATTTGACTTTTAACCCTCTTAATTCAGTTACTACCATTACCGTGCAGATCGCTACATTACTTACCGGAGATCAGGATTTCAATAGTGTACAAACTCTTGCTGCTTATGCGCTTAGTTTAGTATTGTTTATTATTACTTGGCTATTAAATGCATTTGCATTGTTTGTAATGAAGCGTAACTAGTAAGCGTTTTAATGTTGCAAAATTTCTATTAATAATATAAAATTTATTTTCTTTAGAAGTTCTTTTATGGAATTATAGTGTTAGGTGATAAAAATAAAGAGATGAATATAGGTAGAGCGATTAAGGTAACTCAAGCAGTTGTTGATATAAAATTTGAAGGTGAATTGCCTAAAATATTTAATGCTTTAAAAAGCAAACTAAAATATAAGGATAAGGAGCTGGTTTTAGAAGTTTCGCAGCATATAGGTGACAATATAGTTCGTTGTATTGCTATGGATAGCACAGATGGCATGTCAAGGGGGGATGAATTTGTTGATACAGGTGCACCAATATCGGTGCCAATTGGGCGTTCAACTTTAGGAAGGATTTTTAATGTTGTTGGAGAGCTTATAGATGAGTGTGGTCCACTGAAGGGAAAATATAACTTAGAGCCTATACACAGAGCACCTCCAAGTTTTACTGAACAGAGAATACAGGAAGAAGTTTTAGTTACGGGAATAAAAGTTATAGATCTTCTTGCACCTTATCTTAAAGGAGGAAAAATTGGCTTATTTGGTGGAGCCGGTGTTGGTAAAACAGTCCTAATAATGGAATTAATTAATAATATAGCAAAAGCTCATAAAGGATTTTCTGTGTTTGCCGGGGTAGGGGAGAGAACGCGTGAAGGTAACGATCTTTATCACGAGATGATCACTTCAAATGTAATAAATATAAATGAGCATGAAAAATCTCAAGCTGTTTTGGTTTATGGTCAGATGAATGAGCCTCCTGGAGCAAGGGCTAGAGTTGCTTTAACAGCACTTACTATGGCAGAGTATTTTCGTGACCGTGAAAACCAAGATGTTCTATTTTTTGTGGATAATATCTTTAGATTTACACAAGCTGGTTCTGAAATTTCTGCTTTACTTGGAAGAATACCGTCAGCTGTTGGTTATCAGCCAACCCTTGCAACTGATATGGGTGCAATGCAAGAAAGAATAGCTTCAACAACTTCTGGCTCTATTACTTCTGTGCAAGCTATATATGTTCCTGCGGACGATTTAACTGATCCAGCCCCAGCAACTACGTTCTCTCACCTTGATGCCACCACAGTGTTGTCAAGGCAAATAGCTGAAATGGGAATATACCCTGCTGTTGATCCACTTGATTCAACTTCTCAGTCTTTATCTGCTGAAATCATTGGTGAAGAACATTATAAGGTAGCTTCTGAGGTGAAACGTATATTGCAAACTTATAAATCACTGCAAGATATTATCGCAATACTTGGTATG
Organism: Wolbachia endosymbiont of Drosophila baimaii; assembly: GCF_028982185.1. Classification (NCBI taxonomy): domain Bacteria; kingdom Pseudomonadati; phylum Pseudomonadota; class Alphaproteobacteria; order Rickettsiales; family Anaplasmataceae; genus Wolbachia; species Wolbachia endosymbiont of Drosophila baimaii. Next base: position 10,113 of record NZ_JAPQLE010000049.1, read on the forward strand.
GATGAGCTATCTGATGAAGATAAAATTATTGTTGATAGGGCTCGTAAGATTCAGAAATTTCTTTCTCAACCTTTTCACGTTGCAGAAATATTTACTGGCATGCCTGGTAAATTTGTTTCACTTTCTGATACTGTTTCCAGTTTTAAAGGAATTGTTGAAGGCAAATATGATCACTTACCAGAGGCTGCTTTTTATATGGTGGGGAATATAGATGAAGCAATAAAAAAGGCTGAATTAATACAAGCTGAAGCTAAATAAAAGTTAAAGATTATGAATACTTTTAAAGTGCAATTTTTCTCTCCTGATGATCAAATTTCATTCAGTGGAGTGGTTTCTCTTTCAGTAACTGGGCTCGAAGGGGAGCTTATGATTTTAGCTCACCATGCTCCTTACTTAATTTATTTATTGCCTGGTATGATTACTGTTAAAATGAGTAACCAAACAGAAAAGAAGGTTGTAATTGATAGTGGCGTATTAGAAGTTGCAAGTAATAATTGTAGCATTATAACAAGTCAAATTCAGGTTTTTGATCGTGCAATTCATGATGAGAAATCGTTTAAAAATAAGAGAATTAGTATATATTTAAGTTATCTTGATGAGAAGTTTCTTTCTTAGTTATTTTAGGCAAAAAGTCAATTATCATTCAAGTGGCTATAAGATTTTTGCTCAGGGGGCTCTTTTTTGTCATCCCAGAAACCCCGGGGTGTCATCCCAGTGTCGGAGTACTTTAGGTGTATGATCCCAGAGTGTGATGGTATGGGACCATACACCTAATCAAGTAAAAATTAAAGAAGGAGAGTTGGTTGTAACGGTTGGAGATAACGACTTTGTTTTACCTGGAATTTATAGCATTTCTCATAATAGTCCGAACAGGTCATAGGAAGGCAGAATCAACAGCACGACGAAAGGATTCGAATAGAGGAATGTTTT
>NZ_JAPQLE010000050.1:0-7723 GCF_028982185.1 Wolbachia endosymbiont of Drosophila baimaii
GGTAGAGATGAATTTTTCGAGTTTAAACCAAGCCTCTCTTTCAACTCAGCGTTCTCAATCCTCAAGGCCTTATTTTCTGCCTCTAACTCTTCTATCCTCCCTTCCAACTTTTCTATTTTTTGCTGTAAATTTTTGCAGAGTTCTCAAAGGTTTACCACATTACCTCACTTTTGCTCTATGATTATCTTTATTATCTTGCTTTGTCTATCTTATTCTACCACTCCGCTGAACGGATACAAAAAATTGGTAAAGAGGAAGGGAAAATTGAAGTTACAAAAACAACGCTAGCTAATAATGTTGATGTTAACACTATTGTCAAGTTTACTGGCCTTTCTATTAGTGAGATTGAAGAATTAAGTGTGAGCGGTTACAAATAATTTACCATTTCTTCTGGTTTCACTATCCTTTCAAACTCTTCCTCAGTGAGCAGTTGAAGTTTTGCTGCTGCTTCTTTTAGAGTGATATTTTCTTTATAAGCAAGCTTCGCTATTTTTGCTGCATTGTCGTACCCTATATGCGTATTTAATATAGTGACCAACATCAACGACTGATTCAGTAAATCTTTTATCCTCTCTTCATTTGCTTTAATACCAATTACACATTTTTCTGTAAAATTTAAACTTGCGTCAGCTAAAAGTCTTATAGACTGCAAAACATTGTAAATTATCACTGGCTTAAACACATTCAATTCAAAATGACCGTTTGAACCACTAATGGTTACAGCAACATGATTTCCCATAACTTGAGTGCATACCATAGCCACCGCTTCACACTGAGTTGGATTCACTTTACCTGGCATAATTGAAGAACCGGGCTCATTTTCCGGTAACATTATTTCCCCAATTCCACATCTTGGACCAGAACCAAGCAACCTTATATCATTTGCAATTTTCATTAAACTGACTGCTACTGTATTGAGTGTTCCACTGAGCTCAACTAAAGCATCATTTGCTGCTAGCGCTTCAAATTTATTGCCTGCTGAAGTAAATGGAAGATTAGTGATTTTTGCAACTTCTCTAGCAAAATCTTCAGCAAAACCCTTTTTAGTATTGAGTCCCGTGCCAACCGCAGTGCCACCTTGTGCAAGCTCGTATATACCACTTAAAGTTGATTTTACTCTCTCTATCCCCTTTTTAATCTGGACTGCATAGCCAGAGAACTCCTGTCCTAGTGTTAGGGGCGTTGCATCTTGCAGATGAGTACGTCCTACTTTTATTATATCTTTAAATTCCTGAACCTTATTATCCAGCACCTTATGCAATTTTTCAAGATTTGGAATAAGCAAGCGGTTTATCTGGTCTGCTGCTGCTATATGCATTGCTGTTGGAAAGGTGTCATTTGACGACTGACCATAATTCACATGATCATTTGGATGTATCGGAGATTTACTACCCAAATTACCACCTAAAATCTCTATTGCGCGATTGCTGATCACTTCATTCATATTCATATTAGTCTGCGTTCCGGATCCGGTTTGCCAAACAACAAGCGGAAATTCATTATTAAATTTGCCATCTATTACTTCCTTTGCGGCTGCGCAGATTGCGTCCCCTACCTTATTATCTATGCTACCCTGCTTCATGTTAACATGTGCTGCTGCAAGTTTTACTATTGCTAATGCTTTAATCAGAGGCTCTGGCATTTTTTCTGTGCCAATCTTAAAATTTTCTAAAGAACGCTGAGTCTGCGCTCCCCAGTAATGTTCACTTGGTACTTTTACTTCCCCTAAGCTGTCTGACTCTATTCTCGTCTTTCTATCCATATTTTCCTCCTGGTGTTATGCAAACTGGTTCACTACATAATTTTTTCATGCCTACTTCTTGGTTAATTAAATCATACTAGATCCAAGTAGTCAAGTGTACGAACATTGCAATTTTCAGGTAACCTGCATGGTAGATGTACAACTGTACGAACATTGTCTAGCAGGAGGGTGTCATCCCAGCGCCCCCATGATGTCATCCCAGTGCTTGACACTGGGATGGCTTTGTTGCATCGCTAGCTATGATGGATTAAAGATAAAAAAGATGGAGAATATCAGTAGCTTATTATTCTGGTATTTATAACAAGAACGGTCAGTGAATACCTAAATTTGAGTAAAAGAAATTTCACTACCACTCACTAATCCGGCTAAAATTCAAGAATTTCAATGCTTTAGATATTTTCAATAGAATTAAATTTATTAATGTAAATAATAAATTACTATTCTTAAATTTGATCGGATTGATTGCAAAAAAATAAGATTTTCAATAGGTTACTTATAATCCTAACTATAGTTAGCCTTTCATAAGTAGCGATGCAACAAAGCCCACTGGGATCCAGAAATTTTATTAAGTTGGTAAGCATAAAAGTAGCCGTTTTATGTTAAAATACAACGTTTTGATGATTATGAAAAGGCTGGATCCCAGTGTCTGGGCACTGGGATGACACCATCTGCCACGCAAATTGCCTGCAAATTGCAATGTTCGTACAGTTGTGTGGTAGATGCAAGTAGCTGACACTGGGATTTGTTGTGTTTAACAAAAACAAATGTTCGTACAAATATATTCTAGTTATATGATAAAATAAATGAAATTCACATCTTAAAAGGATCATATACATCGATTTCCTTAGAATTACTCTTTTTCAATTTTTCACTTAATAATCTTAAAATAGGCTGTAAATCACCATTAATTGATAAGCACAGCACTTCTTTATTGAGATAATTAGCTAGGTGATTCTTCTTTTCCAGAATTTCTGCTTCCCTCAATAAGTCGCATTTGTTTAATACTACAATCTCTTCTTTTTCAACAAGATCACTATTGTAAAGTTCCAATTCATTATGGATACAACTATAAGCCGAAACAACGTCATCGTGAGTTACATCGATTAAATGAAGTAAAATTTGACACCTTTCTATGTGCTTTAAAAATTTATGCCCGAGCCCAACTCCAAGGTGAGCATCAGTAATTATTCCAGGAATATCTGCTATTACAACTTCGCTATCATCCACTTTTACCATGCCTAAATGAGGTCTTACGGTGGTAAATGGATAATCGCCTACTTTTGTATCGGAATTTGAGCAGCGAGTCAAAAATTTTGATTTACCTGCGTTTGGCATGCCAATAATTCCAACATCTGATAAAACTTTTAGTTTTAATAATACATGTTTTTCTTCGCCAGGCTGACCGTAAGTAAAATGTCTTGGTGCCTTATTAGTAGAAGATTTAAAATTAGTATTTCCAAGTCCACCTTTTCCACCCTGTGCTATTAAAAATTCCATATCAGGCTTGTCAAGATCGACTATTATCTCTTCATTTTCTTCATCAATTATTTGTGCACCAACTGGAACTCGAAGTATAACGTCTTTCCCTGCTGTGCCAGATCTATCCCTGCCTGCACCGTTTTTCCCACTATCTGCTTTAATGTGTCTTCTATAACGAAAATGAAGCAAAGTGTTGAGATTAGCGTCGCTGATGAAAACTATGTTTCCACCCTTTCCTCCATTACCACCATTTGGACCACCAAATTCAACGAACTTTTCTCGACGAAAACTTGCACAGCCATCACCACCGTCACCAGCTTTTAAACACAATTTTACTTCGTCTATAAAACCCATGCTAACCCACGATAATATTTAGCATCCTTTCCTAACGTGCTTTCTATTCTCATTAGCTCGTTATACTTCGCGAGTCTATCAGAACGCGATAGCGACCCGGTTTTTATTTGCCCGCAATTTGATGCAACTGCTATGTGGGATATTGTTGTGTCTTCTGTTTCACCTGAGCGATGAGAAATAACAGCTTTATAGCCATTTGATTTTGCCATTTCAATAGCAGCAAAAGTTTCTGTTAACGTCCCTATTTGATTTGGCTTGATCAGTACAGCATTTGCCATTTTTTCCTCTATTCCTTTACGTATTAGTTCACAATTTGTAACAAATAAATCATCCCCGACCAATTGAATTTTACTCCCCAATTTTGCAGTAAGTAATTTCCAACCTTCGTAATCCTCCTCACTCATTGCATCTTCTATAGAAATTATTGGATATTTTTCCACAAGATTACAATAATATTCGGTCAACTCTTCTGAAGTAAGCCCCTTACTTTCAAATTTGTAAATTCCATCTTCATAAAAAGTAGATGAAGCAACATCAAGGCCTAGTGCAAAATCACATTTTGTTGAATAACCTGCTGATTCTATAGCGTATATGATCAAATCAAGTGCTTCTTCAGTACTTTCAATATTTGGTGCAAAACCACCTTCATCCCCTACATTTGTGCTATAACCTTTTTTCTTAAGAATGCTACGTAAGTTATGAAACACCTCCGCAGATATTCTAATTGCTTCGCTGAAAGTCTCAGCACCGACCGGAAGAATCATGAATTCTTGGAAATCGAGCTTATTGTCTGCATGTACTCCACCATTAATTATGTTAATGAGTGGAACCGGCATAACACTCGTCTGCTTTCCTCCCAAATATCTATATAGCGGCATTTTGAAACTGTTTGCTGCTGCTTTTGCAACTGCAAGAGACACACCCAAAGTTGCATTTGCTCCAAGTTTTGATTTGTTTTTTGTTCCATCTAGTTCAATTAATGCTTTATCAATTGCATTTTGGTCCGCTGCATTCATTCCAATGATTTTATCTGTTATCATTCCATTTACAACTTGAACAGCTTTCAGCACTCCCTTACCACAATACCTTTTCTCATCTTGGTCTCTGAGTTCCAAGGCTTCCAGTTTACCGGTTGAAGCTCCAGAAGGTACAGATGCTCTGCCTACTGCTCCATCACAGAGCCCAATCTCTACCTCAACGGTTGGGTAACCCCTGCTATCTAAAATTTCTCTTGCAAATACGTTATTGATTATCTTATTCATTGCATTAACCCTTTACTAGATTCACAATTGTGTGCACGGAACGTTCTGTCTCGGAAGATGTTATCCCAGCGCTGTAACATTTCAGTGTATGAACATTGCAATATACAGGTAATTTGAGTAGCGGATGGTGTCATGCAAGTAGCTGACACTGGAATCCAGCTTTTACTATACAGCCACCTGGTGTGCTCATTTACGATTAAGTTTTCTGGATCCCAGTGTCTGGGCACTGGGATGACATCATTCTTAGTGGAAGTTACTTCCATATCGCAACGTTCGTACAGTTGTGCGCTTCGACACTGGGATCCAGCCTTATTACACAATTTTATCATATAAATCCTCCCAGTCCGGATTCTTTTTCTCAATTAAATTCATTTTCCATATATATAATTGACTAGATTCCAGTTTACATGACACCAGTACTTGCATTTATTCTATCGTTTAACTAGATGTTTGTATAGTTTCTGCTATGAGCTTTGCAGCTTCCTTTGCCAATTTAGCTATATTACTACCAGCACCAATAAATAATACTATATCACCTGGACTTGTCGAATCACTAATAAAATGTGAAATGAGCAAAGCATCATTCATAATTTTTGTGTTATTAAATCCATTACTGATTAAAGCTTTCTGTATATCATCAATTCCACAACCAGGAATAGGCTTATCTTCTGGAGGATGAACAGGAGTAAGGATGACATAATCAAACATCATGAAAATTCGTATGAATTCATCAAAAAAATTACGAATGCGAGCAAAACGAAGTGGTTCGATAATTCCTATTACTTTTCCTTTGGTAATCGAACGTGCAGCCGTTAAAGTTGCATATATTTCATTTGGATGATGGGCATAATCCTCAATTAACTTAACACCTTTAATATTGGCAATCAAAGAGAATCTTCTTGCTACTCCTTTGAATTCCAAAAGGCCTTTTTTAATCTCTGCATCGCTAATCCCGAGTTTTATCGCAACTGATATTGCAGCCAAGGCGTTGCTTACTTTGTGAATACCTATTGCGTTTGATAGTACTATGTTTTTTAAAGGGCTGGATCCCAGTGTCACGCACTGGGATGACAGAGGGTGATGGGATGACAAAGGAGTAGGGGAAATAGGGAAAGGCATCGGTATCGTTCCAAAACATAAAGGTGTCATCCCAGTGCTTGACACTGGGATCCAGTTATTTTGAACCATACAACTATCATCAATAAACACATCAAATTCTATGCTGTTAGCATGCTGTTTAATATTAACAGCTTTAATATTGGCATCCTCAAATCCAAACATCATAGAGTTATTTGCATCATAACTAATGTCTACAGAATCAGGCAAAACTGCAAAATCTGCTTTATTTATAAATTGAGAGAATGCATGCTTAACATCGTCAAATGTACCATAACGATCCATATGATCGTCGTTAATACTCGTTATGACAGCAATATTTGCAGGAATTTTTAGCATGGTTCCATCAGACTCATCAGCTTCAATTAAAAAAATGTTACTCCTTCCAAATCTTGAATTACTCTGATACGAATTTAGTATTCCTCCTACAATTACAGTTGCATCAATATTAGAATGATCAAAAATGGAAGCAATCATAGCCGTTGTTGTTGTCTTTCCGCTTGAACCTGAAACCGCTATCACATATTTACCTTTCATAATTTCAGCAAGTATGTCTGATCTATGCAAAACGGTTTTATTGTTATTTTTTGCCGCAATTAACTCCACATTATCAGATTCTATTGCAGAAGAATGTACAACTATTTGAGCTTGGCTTATATTATTAGCATTGTGACCAATATAAACCTCTATACCTAGCTTTTGTAACTTATTTATATTGTCGTTTGATTGTGCATCACTGCCTTGAACTTTGTAATTGGAATTGTGAAGAATTTCAGCAATAGCGCTCATTCCGATTCCACCTATACCAATAATATGTATTATTCCTTTTTGAGTTTTGTTAATATTTAGCAGTAGATGTTTACTCATTACTAAATTTATTATAGTATAATTTAAGATCCTCATAGTATCGAACCCTCTTACCGAATACAATGATAAAAAACCTAACCTTTCTATGTCTAACATTTGTTTTGATAAGCAGTTGCAGTTTTAGCAACAGGTTTAACTGCACTGCAGGTCATTATAAAATTGGCAGCAGCTACACAATAAATGGTATAACTTATTATCCAAAAAACTGTAAACACTATGAAGAGATAGGGACAGCGTCGTGGTATGGAATAGAAGATCATGGCACGCTTACAGCAAATGGTGAAGTGTTTAACCGCCACTTGATCTCTGCAGCGCATAAGACTTTGCCCCTACCCTGCTTTGTTCTTGTCACTAATTTAGAAAATGGAAGAAAGCTTGTTACAAGGGTTAACGATAGGGGGCCTTTTATTGAAGGCAGAATAATAGACTTATCAGAAAAAGCAGCTCAAGTCTTAGGATTTCATAAATCTGGGCTTGCAAAAGTAAAAGTCCAATACCTAAGAAAGATGTCAGAACAATTGATACAAAATACTCCTTATTACAGAAAGCAGTATGAAAAGGAAATACAGAAACGTCACCCAAAACAAGACAATGCAGAAAGTAAGGGATATGTTGCATTTTTTAAAAGTGCTCAGGCTGCTAAGTCAGCTGCATCAAAGCTTCGCAATCAAGGAATAAAAAATGTTAGATTGCTTTTTAAGAACGATCAATATTGCGTGAAAGTGAGTTATAGGTAGTGGTGAGTGCAGAATTTGAAAGATTTGGTTAATGTAAGGAACGCTGGCTAACTATTGTAATACCAATTCTCATTATTAGGAGGACAAATAGGAGACATTGCAGAGTTGTTTAATTATGGAGTGGGTAAGAGAGGTAACAAATTTAC
>NZ_JAPQLE010000051.1:0-9004 GCF_028982185.1 Wolbachia endosymbiont of Drosophila baimaii
GAATCCAGAAATTTTGCTTATAACTGAGCTGATGAGCTAAAGGTAGTTGTCTTACGCTAAAATAAACGTTTTTAATTAAGTTGCATAGAAGCTGGATCCCAGTGTCTGGGCACTGGGATGACACCCCACTGGTGGGAATTGCTCCCAAACTACAACGTTCGTACAGTTGTGTGTGTCTTCCCATGGAGATTGCTCTCAAATCATAATGCTCATGCAGTTGCATGCTCGACTAATTAACAGAAAAATCTATAATTCAGTTTACGTATTTTCTTATCTCAGCCAAAATCTTATCAGATTGACTTTCGTCTGAATTTAAATCAGCTGCAAAGTGTGTAACATATTTTCCTCCAGGGCCAATAAGGTACATTATTGAAGAATGGTTGATTTCTTCTTCTCCACCAACTTTGCTAGCATATACTTTATACTTTGCAATTACTTCGTCTATTTTTTCTCTTTCACCAGTTAACATTTGTATTCTGTGGTCAAATTGCTGCTGAAATTCTTTAAGTCTTTCCGTGCTATCGCGCTCAGGATCGACTGTGATGAAGAATGTTTGTAGCTTGTTGTTAGTTTTCTCATCTAACTTTGCAAGTGTTTCTGAAATTATTCCAAGGTTCATAGGGCAAATTCTTTTGCATGAGGAAAACCCAAAGAAAATCATCATGTATTTATCTTTAAAATCACTACTGCGCAAGATCTGTCCGTCCTGATTAATTAAAGAAAAATCTCCGCCTATCTTAACTTCTGCGTTGTGAATCGCTGCTGGGGCAAATATGCCTTTTTTAGTGAAATAACAATAACCTAAAAAAACAACTGCTAATGCTGCTAGCACATTAGATAATAATCTTATAAACCTTACCATTAGAATGCTCTCAGTAAAATTGAATTGTATCTTTATTGGTTAACCTATTCAATATATTTATTCCAAAGTGTATTGTTAATTTTGTCTAACAGTTTCTTATGTTCATCAATTTCTTCACTATTTGGTAAATGTTCTCTGGGAGTTAGATTACGTACTTTATGCTGAACGAATGTGGAGTTACTGTCCTGATTGCATTCATTATCAAACAGAAAGGTTTGTAACCCTCCTGTAAGTTCAACATATACCTTTGCAAGCAATTGAGCATCAACTAGTGCTCCGTGCAATTCTCTATTCTCTAGCGATATATCAAAACGCTTACATAATGCATTCAAAGAAGCAGGTGATCCTGCGAATTTTTTCCTCGCAAGAGGTAATGTATCTAGCACTCTGTCTGAGGAAATTAACCCAGCATTCAGCTTGCTTAACTCCATGTTAAGGAACTTAACATCGAATTCAGCGTTGTGAATTACCAAAATATCATTAGATATAAAGTCAAGAAATTCAAGTGCAACATCTGAAAATAATGGTTTATCTTCTAAAAATTCTTCACTAACACCGTGAATCTTAAACGAGTGATAAGGTATATCTCTTTCTGGGTTAAGGTACCGATGGAATACTTTACCTGTTGGAATGCGGTTAATTAATTCCACACACCCTATTTCAATAATTCGATGACCAGATTCAGTGTCAAGACCTGTCGTTTCAGTGTCAAGTACTATTTCGCGTAGCTTGCTTTCCATTTCAAATAAAACTCATCTTACTTATCATTTGTCTTATCGTTACTTGTCTTTTTATAGTGAATAGAAATAAGCAACCAGCTTGGGTCTGATGAATTAACATTTTTTTTGAATTGCCATACATCCTCAACTTTATTAATAGTGGATGTACTACCTGATATTATATCTCCTTCATTGTTCTTAACGAAGTTAATTTGCTCTGAAAGGAAATATACTGCAATAAACACTGCGTTTTTTACTAGCTTTATTTCTAAAATCTTTTGTGAAACGATAGAAACAATTATAGACTCGTGCACCTCTTTACGATGTTTAATCTTCTCTGCAAAATTATCATATAAGTCTTTATCGAGAAGTGGTTTTAACTGAGACAAATTTCCTTGATTGAAACATTTTATTATTAATTCAAAAGCTATGCTTGAACCTTCTATAAAGTGGGAAATAGAAAAATCTTTGTTTTTTTTTAATATTTGTTTATAAGTAACTTTTATTGAATTTTCATCATTGCTATCAATGTAACCCTCAATGTTTTCTACTACATCTTCTCTACTTCGGCTTACATCCAATACATTAGTTAGCTTTTTTAGGTTGAGGTTGGCTAACCTTCCTAAAGAATTATACAAACGTGAAAAAATGAACGCCGCTAATAAAGCATATATTACAAGCTCTATCATAGTAACTCAACTCCTTGGCATATAAAGTATCCGAACATTATTAATTATTAATGAAAATATGTTTTTCATATCAACTTATAATCAGGTTTGCTATTCGTTTGTAAATGAATATATTATATAAGAAAGTATTAAATATCTCAACTTAATTAAAGGAGACGTAAGAAATGCCACAACAAAAAATGAGAATTCACGGTCAATATGTTAAAGATCTATCATTTGAGAATCCGAATTCGCCATTCCTTTCTTCTAGTAAAGCTCCAGATATTAATGTAATGGTTAATATCAATTCAGCAAAATTAGAAGGGACGAAAAACAAAGAAGAAGTGAATGAAGAAAAATCTTTTCATGAAATTACTTTGCATATAGAAGTCAAAGCAACGGCAAAAGATGAAGGCATAAAAGATGGTGTAGCTTTCATTTGTGAGACGAAATATTGTGGCATTTTTTCAATAGAAAATTTAAAAGAGTTGAGTGAGGAAGAGGTAAGACAAGCTTTGTTTATTGGCGGACCTACTTTTCTTTTCCCTTTTGCAAGAGAAATAATTGCAAGAGTTACAAGTAGTGGTGGATTTCCCCCACTGATGCTAGATCCTATAGATTTTGAAACTATGTATGAGCAGCAAGGTCAACAACAAAAAAGTAACGGTAGTAATTCCAATTTTAACTAATATAGTGTGATAGGATGAACAATTCTTTAAATGCAAAAACGACTTTAAACATTGACGGGAAGTCATACAACTATTTTAGCCTAAGTAGTGCTAGTGAATTTTTAGGAATAGATGTGACTAAATTGCCTTGCTCACTTAAGGTTCTGCTTGAAAATTTATTGCGCAATGAAGATGGAGTAAACGTAAAGCTAGATGACATAAGAGTACTAGCAGACTGCGTTAATAAACACACTAATCACGAAATTAGCTATAAACCAGCAAGGGTGTTGATGCAAGATTTTACAGGGGTTCCTGCTGTTGTTGATCTAGCTTCAATGCGGGACTATGTTAAGAAAAATGGAGGAAACCCAAGCAATATAAATCCGTCTGTACCGGTTGATCTTGTGATTGACCATTCTGTTCAAGTAGATAGTTATGGAAGTGTTTCCGCATTCAGTAAGAATGTTGAGTTAGAAGTAAAAAGAAATTTGGAGAGATATCAATTTTTAAAGTGGGGAGAATCGTCCTTCACAAATTTTAGAGTAGTGCCGCCTGACACAGGGATTTGCCACCAAGTGAATCTTGAATATTTAGCGCAAGTTGTGTGTAATAATGATGGAGTCATATATCCTGATACTTTAGTTGGTACTGACAGCCATACTACAATGGTTAACGGATTATCAGTTCTTGGTTGGGGTGTTGGAGGCATAGAAGCTGAGTCTGTGATGCTTGGTCAACCAATTAGTATGGTGATTCCAGAAGTAGTTGGATTTAAATTAATTGGCAGATTGTCGGAAGGAGTAACTGCGACCGATTTAGTGCTGACGGTTACCAATATCCTAAGAACAAAAGGCGTTGTTGGTAAGTTTGTAGAATTTTATGGTGATGGTTTAGATTATTTATCTTTGGCAGATAGAGCCACTATAGCAAACATGGCCCCGGAGTATGGCGCAACTTGTGGATTTTTTCCAATTGATCAAAAAACGCTAGATTATTTAAGCTTAACCGGAAGGCCAGAAAAGCTGATTAAGCTAGTTGAGGCTTATGCGAAAGAGCAAGGACTGTGGCGTAGTAGTGACGAGTTAGCATTTTTTGACACACTAGAGCTTGATTTATCAAGCGTGGAGCCAGTAATGGCTGGTCCCAAAAGACCACAAGATAAAGTTTTTCTTTCACAAGTGGCAGAGTCTTTTTCTAAATCATTTTCAGTTAATGAGTCAAAGGAAAGCGATAAACTCCAAGATGGAAGTGTAGTTATTGCAGCAATAACAAGCTGCACTAATACTTCTAATCCAAGTGTAATGATTGCTGCAAGTCTTGTAGCTCGTAATGCAATTAAACTTGGATTAAAATCAAAGCCTTGGGTTAAAACTTCTCTTGCTCCAGGGTCACAAGTTGTAACAGAATATTTAGAAAAGTCTGGATTGCACGAAGATCTAAATGCTTTGGGCTTTAATTTAGTTGGATATGGTTGCACAACTTGCATTGGAAATTCTGGTCCACTTAATAAAGATATAGAAGATGGCATTAAAAACAAAAACTTAACCGTTGCTGCAGTTTTGTCTGGCAATCGTAACTTTGAAGGAAGAATTCATCCGTTAGTCAAAGCTAATTACTTGGCATCTCCGCCACTTGTTGTTGCATATGCACTTGCTGGTACTGTACGAATTGACCTGACAAAAGATTCAATATGCAAAGATAAGAATGGAAATGATGTCTATCTCAAAGATATATGGCCAACAAACAATGAAATCGAAGATTGTGTTAAAAGTGTGGTAACACGTGAGATGTTTATACAAAAGTATAAGGATGTTTTTTCTGGTGATGAACATTGGCGAAAGATAAAGTGTGAAAAAAGTGAAATCTATAATTGGGATGCAAATAGCACTTACATACAAAATCCGCCCTATTTTGATAATTTATCACCTAAAAATAATAAAATCGATATAAAAGGTGCACAAATATTGGCAATGTTTGGCGATAGCGTAACCACTGACCACATTTCCCCTGCTGGAAATATTGCCTCAAGTAGTCCTGCAGGTATATATTTAAAAAATCTTGGAATTGAGCCACAGGACTTTAATTCGTATGGGTCTCGTCGTGGTAACCACAATGTAATGATGCGTGGGACTTTTGCTAACATTAGAATAAAAAATGAAATGGTAAGCATCGAAGGCGGCTATACAAAATATATTCCTTCTCAAGAAACTATGTCGATTTTTGATGCAGCAATGCGCTACAAGGAAGCTCTCATCATTGTGGCAGGAAAGGAGTATGGCACAGGTTCAAGTAGGGATTGGGCAGCAAAGGGTACTTTATTGTTGGGGGTTAAAGTTGTCATTGCAGAAAGCTTTGAGCGTATACATAGGTCCAACTTGGTCGGCATGGGTGTTCTTCCACTTATATTCCAAAATGGAATAACCAGAAAGATATTTGATGGTAGCGAGGTAATAAGCATAAAAGGTGAAATAGTGCCAGGTGGAAATCTAGAATGCATCATCAAAAGAAAGGATAATTCAAAGCAATCAATTCAACTCAAATGCTGTGTACAAACCGCAACTGAGACTAAATACTTGATGTGTGGTGGAGTGTTGAGCTACATACTTCCACAATCTTTTTGATTTAGTGAAGTTATTGCATGGACTTCTTTTAGCCAGCCCTGATCCCTTTGTAAATAGCAATTTGCTCTGCGCAAAGTTATGATATAATTTCACCATACATATGGTGTCGGAGTATTTTTTGGAGATAATTATATATGATAAGCTCTATACAAGAACCTAATGAACTCAGAAAACGTTTACAAGGATTTTATCGTACTGATGAAAAGAGTTATATACGTTATCTTGTAGAAAAAGCAGAGCTTTCGGCTGATTCAAAAAATAGAATTTATAATATTGCAAAACAAGTTATTGAAAAAATCAAACACAATAAATTAAGTATTGTAGATTCCTTTATGCAGCAATACTCGCTTTCCAATGATGAAGGAATAGCATTGATGTGCCTTGCTGAATCGCTACTTAGAATACCAGATGATTATACAATAGACGAGCTAATCAAAGATAAAATTGCCAATCAAGAATGGAGTAAATATTTAGGATATTCTTCTTCATTGTTCGTCAATGCTTCCACGTGGAGTTTAATGATAGGTAGCAGTATATTGAGAGATAATGAAGGCGATTCGAAGTTCTATTACGCAATTTCTAAGTTACTTAAGAATTTAGGAGAACCGATCATTCGCAAAGCAGTAAAACAAGCAATGTCTATGCTTGGTAATCATTTTGTTGTTGGAGAAACCATAGAAGAAGCTTTAAGGTACGCAAAACTAGATGACAATAGTAAGTTTTTATACTCTTTTGATATGCTTGGCGAAGCTGCTCACACAACTGAGGATGCAGAAGAGTATTTTAATTCATACATGCACTCAATAAAAGCTATAGGTGAATCCACTGAAATAAATGATTGTTTTAAATCCCATGGAATTTCAATCAAACTTTCTGCTTTACACCCACGTTATGAATTTAGTCAATTTGGCCGAATTGCTGGTGAGATATTCACTAAGGTTTTAGAGCTCTGCCGCGAGGCAAAAAAATACAACATTTCACTATGCATAGACGCAGAAGAAACAGAAAGGCTTGAAATTTCCTTAATCTTGTTTGAACAATTACGGCTTGATGAATCACTTTCTGAGTGGGAAGGGTTCGGCTTGGCTGTACAAGCATATCAAAAACGTGCTTTATCTGTTCTTGACTTTGTAGAGGATGTTGCTATTCGATCAAAGCACAAAATTATGGTGAGGCTTGTAAAAGGTGCATATTGGGATTCAGAAATCAAGTGTACGCAAGAATTGGGATTAAATGATTACTCAGTATTTACAAGAAAAAGCTATACTGACGTATCTTACCTCGTGTGCGCACAGAAACTTTTGAGTAAACCAAACAGCTTTTACCCATGCTTTGGAACTCATAACGTCTATACTTTTGCTTCTATCATGGAACTTGCTGATAAAAACCACCCTGGATTTGAATTTCAACGCTTACATGGAATGGCAAAAGACTTATATGATTATGCAATGTCAGAGCTTGCAACAAATGTTAGCTGTCGTGTCTACGCACCCGTTGGGGAACATAGTGACTTGTTGCCTTATCTTATAAGACGCCTTCTTGAAAATGGAGCTAGTAGTTCGTTTGTTAATCAAATAAGTGATCCTAACGTTAAAATCGATGAGTTAATTTCAGATCCACTGGAAAAAGCTATAAATTTTAATTATGAACCTCATCCAGGCATTCCATTACCACAAGATATTTTGGGACCAGAAAGAAAAAATTCCTTGGGGATGGATATTAGTGATTCTGTGATAGTCTCACAATTTGCAGATGATATAAAGGGTTTTAGTGAAAAAAAGTGGCAAGTTGGACCAATAATTGATGGAAAAGCACTATTTGATAATGCTGAATTTATCGAAGTAGTGAATCCTGCACATTTGGAAAATGTAATTGGAGAAGTGTCAAGTGCAACAAGCGATCAAGCTTTAAACGCTCTTGAAATAGCACATAGTGCTTTTGCTAAGTGGCAGAATGTTTCAGCAGAAGAGCGCGCTAAATGCCTTGAAAAAGCTGCAGATTTGCTTGAGGAAAGGATGAAAGAGTTAATTTACATTCTGATTGTGGAAGCAGGAAAAATTTTATCCGATGCAATAGCAGAAGTAAGAGAGGCAATCGACTTTCTGCGTTATTATGCAATGATAGCAAAAAATGAACTGAGCGACTGGAAAAAATTGCCGGGCCCAACAGGTGAAGATAACTTCATCTTTTTTGAAGGCAGAGGAGTTTTCTTATGCATATCACCGTGGAATTTTCCGCTCGCTATCTTCATTGGGCAGGTCTCAGCTGCACTTGCAGCAGGTAATGCAGTGCTGGCAAAACCGGCAGAGCAAACGCCGATTATTGCCTACGAAGCTGTTAAGATACTACATGAAGCTGGGATACCAAAGAATGTGTTACACCTCATTCCTGGGGATGGTGGATATTTAGGCAAAATATTAGTTCCAGACAATAGAATTGCCGGAGTAGCTTTTACTGGCTCAACACAAACTGCTCAAATAATCAATAAAATGCTTGCAAATAGGGATGGTCCTATCGTACCACTTATTGCTGAAACAGGAGGGCTCAATGCTATGATAGTTGATAGCTCTGCTCTCTTAGAGCAAGTGACTACGGATGTTTTGCTTTCTGCGTTTCGCAGCGCTGGCCAACGCTGTTCTGCGCTTAGAGTGCTGTTTATTCAAGAGGACATAGCAGAGAAGCAGATAAAAATGATATGCGGTGCAGCGCAAGAACTCAAGATTGGTGACCCAATACAACTTAGTACTGATATTGGTCCAATAATTGATAAAGCATCTATCGATATACTCACTCAACATACGCAAAAAATGTCAGAGGATAAAGATTCAAATCTGTTATTTAAAGTACCCATGGATACAAATTCTCATAATGGTTATTTCTTTCCTCCATATATTTATGAGATACAAAAAATTTCGCAATTAAAGCAAGAAGTATTTGGTCCTATTTTACATATCATACGTTTTAACAAGTCACAATTAAATGAAGTTATAAGTGATATAAATAGTACTGGATATGGGCTTACGTTTTCTTTGCAGAGTCGTATACAAAGTCAAATTGACACTATAAGTAAAAAAATATCAGTTGGAAATGTCTACATCAACCGTAACCAGATAGGTGCAGCAGTTGGGATACAACCATTTGGTGGTAGAGGACTATCTGGCACTGGGCCAAAAGCTGGTGG
The DNA here is from genome assembly GCF_028982185.1 of Wolbachia endosymbiont of Drosophila baimaii. Lineage (NCBI taxonomy): Bacteria > Pseudomonadati > Pseudomonadota > Alphaproteobacteria > Rickettsiales > Anaplasmataceae > Wolbachia > Wolbachia endosymbiont of Drosophila baimaii. The sequence goes on from NZ_JAPQLE010000051.1 coordinate 8,720, forward strand.
TCCTCATTATTTACAGCGTTTTTCTACAGAAAAAGTTGTAAGTGTTAACACTACAGCATTTGGTGGTAACACTACACTTATGTGTTTGGATTAATTTGCGGGCCCTAATTTTTCTTACCCCTAAACTAGACGTTCGTGCAGTTATGTACACAGCGCTAAAATCCGAAAAGGACCAGCTCATGCACTGAAATAAATCGTATCCGTTCAGCCAATGGCGTCAACTTAAGAACTTTCATTAGCAAACTCTCCTAAAGACATGATGGCGTTTAGGCTTATCTACTTTAT
>NZ_JAPQLE010000052.1:0-3470 GCF_028982185.1 Wolbachia endosymbiont of Drosophila baimaii
TCATAACTATATGCTGCTGGCATGCTTACCATCACTACTATAAATCCATATCTTACCTTTTTTGGACTATTATGAGAAGTGCTATAACTAGAGAGAAGCAAAATTTAGACAAGAGAGCAAAAAGATTGGATCAGAAAGTAAATGAGTCAGAAGCTGAGAGAGAATCTCTTCTTGAAGAAAAAAAATCTTTAGAGAAAAAATTAGAAACAGCAAAGAATCGTACGTTTGAAATAGACAATGAATTGGACAAAACAAGAAAGGAAATAGGTAAGCTTAATGAGCAGGAAGAGAAATTAAAACTTGAAATCTCATGTTTAAAGAAACAGTTGGAAGAAAGAAGTAGATTTATTGCAAAGCTGAAGATGGAAGTGGATGATAATAAACATTTAGAGCTAGAGAATAAGGGGTTGAATGATAGAATAGAAACGTTACGTGAAGTACAAAAGGCACTACGTGAGAAAAAACATGAACTTAGTGAAAAAGTAGAGGCATTGAATAAGGAAAAAAATAAACTTTCTAAAGAAGTAGAGGAATTACGTGAAGAACAAGAAAGGCTGCATGCAAACTTAGATAAGCTACAATGTAAAATTAAAGAGGTCAACAAAGAAAAGAAAAATTTATCTAAAGAATTAAAAGAGAAATTTGAAGAGTTAGATGAAGCAAATGGTTTAATTAAAAATCAATCTTTTGAGTTAGATGGGATAAGAAAAGATTGTAATAATGAAGTAAAAAGTTTAAGAAATTCACTTTTAGAACGAGACAGTCAAATAGAAGATTTTTTGAAAGAGAAAGAAAAACAAGTGAATTTTGCGCAACTGTTGATAAGATGCGTAACAGACAATATAGAAGAACCAATAAGAAATAATGATGGAAAAGCAATATTAGATACGATTCAAATATTAAAGTCTGCGTTACAAGGAGAAATTGCACGGCTTTTGCCAGACGAAACGCCTTCTTCTTCGCTGGAAGATCTTGGATATGAATCATTATTTGTCAGTCGCTCATCCACTCCGATCAAATTGCCAGATTTACCGTGGACAGAACGTTGTAAACGCAGTCAATTTCGGAATGTAGAACTTGACAATACAACAATTAGTCTTATTGTAAAATAAATCATGCAAGATAATGAACCCAATAATATGTGCACTGGATACACAAGACTTAAATGAGGCTATTTCTCTAGCTAATGCTCTGCGTGGTAAAGTTGGCATGGTAAAGCTGGGATCAGAATTTTTTGCTGCTCAAGGTCTTTCTGGAGTGCAAGAAGTTGCAAAATGCAATGTACCAATTTTTTTAGATCTGAAATTGCATGACATTCCAAACACTGTAGCTAAAACAGTTGAAGTAATAAAAGTTCTGAACGTTGAAATGTTAACTCTGCACATCAGCGGTGGAACAAAAATGCTTGAAGAAGCGCTAAGTGTAGTGCAAGGCACAAAAATAAAGCTGATTGGAGTGACAGTGCTAACTAGTATGAGCAATGAGGATTTAAACGAGCTTGGAGTAGCAAGAGAGGCAAAATCACAGGTAATTTTGCTTGCAAAGCTTGCAAAAAAGATTGGACTCCATGGAATAGTCTGTTCTGCACTAGAAGCTCAAGAAGTGCGCCGAGAATGCGGTGAAGACTTTAAAATTATTACTCCAGGAATTCGTATAGATCCAGGTCATGACGACCAAAAAAGAACAGCAACACCAAAAGAAGCAATAAATTCAGGAGCTGATTATATCGTCATTGGCAGACCCATTACAAAAACTACAAGTAGTGCGGAGCTAATATTGAAATCCATGAAAGAATTTTAATATAATAACTTAATTTATAAAAATACTAACATATTAATTAGGAATAAGCATGAGTAATATCAATAGAATAATACGCGAAGTAATCAAGGAATTCCGCTCAAAATTACCAGATAAGGAAATAGAGGAATATTCTGGCAAATTGAATAAGCTACATATCTACCAGTGCAATAAGCATATAATAGAAAATAAGAAGCTATATCATTATACAATAAATGGGAAAACCCATGCTATGGGTCAGCATGGGCATAATTTTGTCAAGAGTTTAGAAGTTATCTTGAGGAATAAGCCACAAATTTCCTTAGAAGAGGTAATTGATTTTATGGAAAAAATAATTAATTTTGGTATTGATAGTTGTTATGGAGCATTTGAGATGATATTTGAATCTCGCTCTGGTGTTACAATAGATGATGCAGTTAATTTTGTAAAAGATAGCTTATCTAGTAAATTTTATGGATTCCATGGCAGTGGGATTTTCAAAGTAATATTAGAACTTAATCCAGAGAGCTCTCTTGAAGAGATAGAGAAACAATTTAGCAAAGTAGTAGATCCTTACTTTCTTAATGCTTGGAGTCGAGAAAGTGAAAGGGCTTTTGCTAAGATATGTAGGTTATGTAGAGAAGGACATGTGGAGAATATGCAGAAATTTGATTTTAGCAATTTTAATTTAGATCAAGATAGTGCTGGAGCATTAAGAGCACTGTTACAGTATTGTGTTGACGTTTCTAATCAAAAAGCTTTAGGTGATTCACATGAATTGCATAGAGAAGAGATGGAGGGGATATATAAATTTGATGATAATTACGATTTAAATTTAGATAGTGATCATAATGATAGTATCTGGCATTGAAATTATACTACAATAATAAAATAACTGGATAAAAATTATCACCAAAAAAATTCAAAAAAGTGCTTGACATAAAAGAACGAACATTATATAGTGTCGTTATCTTTTATTTTACCTCGCTTAATTTAATTACTGGATTAAGCTTACAGTACTAAGCGTGGCACAAAGTGCCACGCTATTTTTCGGTTTACATTTTCAACAGATAAAAAATGGTGCCATTTCAGTGCCAAGCACATAACTGTACGAACATTCATTTTTAAAGGTAAATTGCACAACAGATGATGTCATTCCAGTGCTTGACACTGGAATCCAGAAATTTTGCTTATAACTGAGCTGATGAGCTAAAGGTAGTTGTCTTACGCTAAAACAAACGTTTTTAATTAAGTTGCATAGAAGCTGGATCCCAGTGGGCTTTGTTGCATCGCTCTTCGGATAGTAGGTAACGCACAATAAATTTATGAAGCTATCTCAAATTTAGCCATACCAATATCAGTGAACTTATTGAGCAAATAGCATTTAACAAGTAGTTCCTTCTCTCTATTTGTCTCAGATTTATTCCTAAAACTAAACCAGAATGTTTGTTTCAGTCGCGAGAAAAAACTTTCTATATAAGATCTTTTTCCATAACTCATCTCTTTTTTCCACTTCTTTATACCATCTTCATCATATGACCTTATGAGCTTGACTGCAGAATTTCTCTCAGCCATATAGTCTAACTTTGGATGCTCTGCTGCGTTGTTTTTCGGAGGAATTTTCGTTTTTATACCATATTGATTACACAGCTTATAGAGCTTTTCTCTGTCATATGCCCTATCTGCATATAGTA
>NZ_JAPQLE010000053.1:0-3156 GCF_028982185.1 Wolbachia endosymbiont of Drosophila baimaii
TAAAAGAAATTTCACTACCACTCACTAATCCGGCTAAAATTCAAGAATTTCAATGCTTTAGCTATTTTCAATAGAATTAAATTTATTAATGTAAATAATAAATTACTATTCTTAAATTTGATCAGATTGATTGCAAAAAAACAAGATTTTCAATAGGTTACTTATAATCCTAACTATAGTTAGCCTTTCATAAGTAGCGATGCAACAAAGCCATTCCAGTGCCAAGCACTGGAATGACATCCTCCCTTGTGGAAATTGCTCTCAAATCACAATGTTCGTACAGCTATGGAATGAATCGCGGTATGACGGTTACCAGTAAACCTGAATTACTTTAGCTATGCAATCAGGCTTCCTAAAAACACTTTGTAGCCAATCAATTCTTGAGTATAAAAAGAATTCCTTTAATAATAAGGTATGCTAATCAGGAATTTAATAAAACAAGCGACTAAAGTAGGAAGCAGTGAAAATGCAATACGGTATGTCGAATATCTCTATCAATTTGAGAAGTTTAGAAACACATTAAACCTCACTTTATCACTAATAAAGCAAAATAGGCTCTCATTTGAAATATACCAAGAGGGATTAGTGGATATGGAAGAGGGAGTGTGTAAGACAATCAGGTCTTCCAGTGTAAATAGATATGTTATTGTACTGAGGAAGTCAAACCCATACATTATAGTGCATGAACTTTCACACATGGTTGAAAATGAACTGAACTTAAATTTGGAGCAGGAATTCCTCCATAAAGTTTACCAGGATATTGAGCAGAACCTAAAGCAAGCAAATATTCTTGTGCAGAAAATTATCGGCCAAGTTATATTTAAGGAGATACAGGCTTATCAAACTGCAAAATCACGTGCATCTGAATTATTTGCACGCTATTTTGAGCTATTTGCTTGGGCGCAGGAGGTTTACCCTAAAGATAAGGAATACTTAATCCGCACTCAAGACTTAAACAAAGTGTTCCTTGCTACTGACCAATGGAAAAAGAGCTACCTTGATCCACAAATGATGGAGAGAATAGATAAGGAAATCAAGGAATACAGCAATAAAACTGCCACTAAAGACGTAACCAAAGTGCAAAGCAGTTGGACTAACAAATTTTCTCCTGGAGGCAAAAAAATTAGCTCTATATTTGGAGATGATGATTAGCTTATAGTGCAGGCCAGACGTCATACCGCCGCGAACCGTCATACCGCGATTCATTCCACAACTGTACGAAAGTTGTAGTTTGGGAGCAATTCCCACCAGTGGGGTGTCATCCCAGTGCCCAGACACTGGGATCCAGGAATTTTATTAAGTTGGTAAGCATAAAAGTAGCTATTTTATGTAAAAATACAACATTTTGATGATTATGAAAAAGCTGGATCCCAGTGTCAAGCACTGGGATGACATCATAGAGGCACTGGAATGACACCTTCCTAGTGGAAATTGCTCTCAAATCATAATGTTCGTACAGTTGTGGATTCATTCGCGGCATTTCATCAGCTAACAAGCAGCGGGATGACGGTTGTCGGTAAATCTTTTAGCTGTAGAAGTTAACTTTGCAGTTAACTTCTACAGCGTTTCAAGATATAGTTTTGATAATAAAGTGCTCGAATATACATGAAAACCATTTTAGCTGTTGAAACAAGCTGCGATGAAACTGCAGTAGCGATTGTAAATAGTGACAAGCAAGTCCTTGCTCACGAAATTCTCTCCCAAGCAGAACACAAAAAACGTGGTGGGGTGATCCCTGAAATAGCTTCACGTGCTCATATGAAGCATTTAAGTGGTCTAATAAAAAGCGTCGTGGAAAAATCTAACCTTAACTTTTGTGACCTCAATGCAATTGCAGCAACGTCAGGACCAGGACTCATAGGTGGATTAATAGTTGGTACAATGATGGCTAAAGCAATTGCGCATGTAGCACAAAAACCGTTCATTGCAGTGAATCACTTAGAAGCGCATGCATTGGTTATTAGGTTACTGCATGAGGTAAAATTTCCATTTTTAGTCCTACTAATATCAGGTGGTCACTGTCAATTTTTAATTGCACAGGATGTAGGTAAATACATTAAACTTGGAGAAACGCTCGATGATTCACTAGGAGAAGCATTTGATAAAGTTGCTAAGATGCTGGGTTTAAGTTATCCCGGAGGGCCATTAATTGAAAAGTTAGCTAAAAAAGGCAATGGTGCAAGATTTAAATTGCCAAGGGCAATGATAAAACGTTCTGGATGTAATTTTTCGTTTTCTGGAATTAAAACAGCAGTAAAAAACTTAGTGCAAGAACTTAAAATAAGCGAGCAAGATGTGTGTGATGTATGTGCTTCGTTTCAAGAGTGTATTAGTGACATACTGCTGGACAGGGTTAGTAATGCGATTATTATGGCCGAATCTTTAAATATCAAAATCAATGACTTTGTGATTACCGGCGGAGTTGCAGCAAATAATTTCTTGAGAGAAAAATTAAAACAACACACAAACTTAAACATATTTTTTCCTCCCAATAACCTATGTACAGATAATGCAATAATGGTTGGATGGGCAGGAATTGAAATGTTACAGAAAAGCTATATAGATTCTCTCAATTTTGCACCAAGACCTAAGTGGGAGTTAGAGAGTTATTAAAAGCTCTCAATTCTGAATTATAGCTAAAGTGACTTAGGTTCTCTAATTGCACATAAGTCAACAATAATTTTCACACAAATCAAAACAGCATATCTTCTCCATAATCCTTGGTAATTTTATATAAGTTAAAAGTAGCATATGGTTCTCTCCGCGGTCTGAGATGACAATAAATTTGTCAAGCCGCATTATACTTGTTAGGCGGAAGTGGACGGCAACATGTTTACCACGAAGTCTAACTAAGTTCTTGCTTGTCCCTTCCATCGGCATTGCTATCTTTATTTTCAATAAAATTATTGTCCTATGCTCTTTTGATGTTTATTGATAATAAAATTCTGTTTTATGAACCAACATCCTATGCATAATTACAGCTAATTTTCTTGCTACTGCTACAATTGCTTTTTTCATTCCTTTTTTCTTCGCAACCCCAGTTTTTTAATTTAAATGTCCTCTTGGTAACTGTAAGCATTGTTTGTGCAGCTTCATATAACATACTTCTACATTCCGCTGGTCCCATCTTTGATATGCTGCCATGCCGATCAACTT
>NZ_JAPQLE010000054.1:0-3095 GCF_028982185.1 Wolbachia endosymbiont of Drosophila baimaii
TTATACCTCGCTATTACACTTAGTTTAGTATGGCTTTTTTTCCATTATTGTCTATCTGTTTGTTGTGCAGTGAGAATTGGTATAAGTTAAAAATGTGATATAAAAAAGGTATCAACAATTTATAGCTATACCACCGCGATATCTCTTAGCCGCTAACACGTAGCGGAATGACGAGCTTATCGTCATGCCACCGCGAACCGTCATGCCGCGATTCATTCGCGGTATCTCAGCCGCTAACAAGTAGCAGAATGACAGCAATCCTACGTCATACCGTCACGGTATCTCTAGATCCCGCTAACAAGTAGCGGGATACTTGACCTTTACAGGGATGACAGTTGTCGTTTAGCTATAAATGTTAAGAAATTTACCAAATAAAAAAAAGGCAAAGAAACCCTAGGGTAGCTAGTATTCAAATTCTCCCTTGTCTATTTGACGTCTTTTACTGTCTTAAACACTTTATAAGCGCGTTTCGGCTTGTATAGGTAGAAACCTAAAAGTTTTATAAAGACATGAGGTGCACATAGTGCAAAAAATTAAGCATGATTTACGCCAAATACATTAAGTTTTTTGTCATTAATCCACTGCAGAGATTGCAAAGATAAATAAATCGCTTCAGTTTCATGATAAGAGGGCTGGCGGAGTTTGTCAAGTAAGTTTTTCGTTTCATCCAATGCGCTGCCAAAAGTTTGTTATGCAAGAATGCACTAGCCATTTCTCACAGATTCATTTAAACTTAATCAAGTAGGAGTATTATTAACGCGAAAAGAGTTTAATTAGAGATTTAAGTGATATGGCGCGTGAGGAAGATATAAACCAATTAGTAGAAAATGGATTTGATATTAACTCAAAAGATGCAAGTGGAATCACTCTCTTGCACAAATTCACAAAAGAAGGTGATTTAGTTGGAGTAAAGTCATTACTAGAGCACGAAGCTGATTTCAATGTCGTAGACAACGAAAATAGAAACCCTCTGCATTACGCCATTATGCATGGACACAAGAAAGTTGCTAAACTTTTTGTTAACCAACTGACAATTAATTCCAAGGATAAAAATGGATTCACTCCACTGCACCTTGCTGCACTACAAGATGACACGGAATTAATAGATTTTTTGATAACAAAAGGCGCAAAAATTAATGAAAAAGATGCCAAAGAGGGCTATACTCCTCTTCATATAGCTTCACTATACGGTTCTAAAAAAAGCGTCCAAATTTTAATTGATAGCGGAGCAAATCTCGAATGTGAAGATAACAATTTTCGTACTCCTTTGTTTTTAACCATTTATCAATGCACCGCACATTATGACAGCAGAGCAGAAATTATAGAATATCTGATAAAGAAAGGTGCAAATATAGAAGCCAAAGATGCAGAAAATAACACTACGCTTTTCCTAGCAGCGTATAACAACAAAATGCAAATAGTAAAACTTATTGCAAAAAAACAGCAAGCAAGTAACGATAAAATTAAACTTAAAGAGTTTTTTTGCACAAAAAACAACCATGGTTTTGATGCGTTAGATTGCGCTATTGAGCATAACAATAGAAAAATGGTAACATTTCTTGTTTCAAAGGGAATAGAAGCAAACGATCAAGATTTTAATGGTAACGCTAGGCTGCATAAAGCTAGCCATAATGGTAACACTAAAACAGTTAAGCTCTTATTGAAGCTTAAGGTAAACGTTAATGCTGTTACTAAATGTAACAGAACTCCCTTGCTACTCGCAGTTAAAAAAGGCCATACACAAATTGTGAAAATGTTATTGGAAGTTAGAGCCAATATGAACATTTGTGAGCAACAAGGTTTTGCACCTCTACATCTTGCTGTTCAAAAGGATTATTTTGATATAGCTCAGTTGTTAACAGAAAAAGGTGCAGACCTTAACATTAAGTGCAATAACGGTCATACCGCAATAGATATGTTCATTAGCAAGGCTCATAGCAAAAAAAACATCGAAGAAAATTACAAAAAATTTTGTAGATTTTTGATGCTTTACCTGAAAGAGCTACATAGTAAACACAAAGCCTGTTGTATACTTTCAACCCTAGCTCTAAGCTTAACAATTATAGGCTTACCATTTATTTTCAAGCCTATTATTAAATACAGAGAAAGAAGTAAAATATATAAAAAAATTAGGGCTATGCTGGTCTACATTTAAGTACAAGAAGAGTATACAAAAAATACATAGCCAAAGCTAATACACAACAATTATCTGCTCGATGAAAATGAGATTAAATACATTTTTAATATTTTTATAGAAATCTATTAGTATAGATTTTGTATGCTGTTCTAATGGCTATTTTTAAATGCTTAATACTCCTCTTCATTATTTCTTGCACACATCTACCTACCAAGCAATATCCTATTAACATAGACAATTATAAGCACGATTATCCGTTGCAACAATATAACACCTCTTTGGAGATTAATGAACCGGTAATACCAGAAATTATGCCTTTACCAATAGAGTTTCCCGATCTCACAATCAGTAATCAGCTTATTTCTATTAATGTTAGTGAAGAAGTATCAGTAAAGGATTTGCTAATTGAGATAGGAAAACTTTCTGACGTTAACTTGGATATAGACCCAAAAATATCAGGTAATATTATTTTAAAGCTAAAAGATAAGAATATAAACGAAGTAATTCAGAGTATAGCAAATAGCGCCAAACTGCGTTACTCAACAAGTAATGGTGTAATTAGAATTGAGCGGGACTTGCCATACGCACAAAATTATTACGTAGACTTCATCAATATTCAACATTCTGCTCAAAGCAGTTTCGTCATTAATAACAATATTATAGCATTTCTCATAATAGTCCGAACAGGTCATAGGAAGGCAGAATCAACAGCACGACGAAAGGATTCGAATAGAGGAATGTTTTTCCTGGCTCTGTTTTTTATAGCAAACCAATGATGCTCAATTTTGTTGAAATCTGGAGAATAAGGCGGCAGATACAAAATTTCTGCACCAACCCCTTTAGCAAGCTTTATCAGACTTATGAAAAGTAGCATTGTCAAGAATGACAGTCTGTCCAGGTTCCAAGATCGGTGTCAAAAATTGCTCAAACCATCCATTAAAAACATCCATATTACAGT
>NZ_JAPQLE010000055.1:0-5593 GCF_028982185.1 Wolbachia endosymbiont of Drosophila baimaii
AAAACATTCCTCTATTCGAATCCTTTCGTCGTGCTGTTGATTCTGCCTTCCTATGACCCGTTCGGACTATTATGAGAAATGCTATACTTTCAAGTATGGCGTTTTTTTATTCTAAACGTTTAATAACTGCGATTCAGCCGCTTTTAAATGCAACTAATCTAAATTATAAACATTAAGAAATTTACTAAACAGAAAAAAAGGCAAAAGAAACCCTAGGGTAGCTAATTATTCACTATCCATTTTTTAAGTTGGCGTTTTTTTATGTTTTAAATGCTTTATAAGCGCATTTTAGCTTATATTAGGTAAAAACCCAGAAATTTTTAAAGACATGCGATGCACGTAGTGCAAAAAATTAAACATGAGACGCCAAACACCCTAAGTTTTTTGTCATTAACCTGCACAGATTGCGAAGATAAATAAATAGCTTCAGTTTCATGATAAGGGGGCTGGCGGAGTTTGTCAAGTAAGTTTTTTCGTTTCTATTGTAATGACAGTTATGGCCTGTGCAAGAAATCTATTGATTTACAGCAGGTTCTTTGTTACAGTCCACAGTTATGCAAAGAAACTTAAAGCCTCATGAGTTTATTTACAGCCAGTGGTTTACATAATTTGGAACTGTATAGCTGAGTATTGTATATGATAATATTGATAACAAACGATGATGGCTTTGGAAGTGAAGGAATAAAATTACTCAAAGAGATTGCACGGAATTTTGCGCCAGAAATATGGATAGTGGCACCAGATACTGATAGAAGCGGAGCTGCAAGATCTCTTGATTATCCAGTGAAACAATCTATTGGAATAAAACAACATAGTGAAAGGGAATTTAGTGTGTCTGGTACTCCTGCAGATTGTGTCATTATTGCGCTAAATAAAGTTATGAATAAAAAACCAGACTTAATATTGTCCGGAGTAAATATTGGATCAAATGTCGGGGACGATATTTGTTATTCAGGAACAATTGGTGCTGTAATGGAAGGTGCTGCAAGGTCTATACCTTCTATTGCGCTAAGCCAAGTTTATCATGATAAAATAGACTGGCACAATACAAAGGTTTTTGCACCAAAGGTTATTGCCAAGCTAGTTAAGGTTGGTTGGCCTAAAAACATAGTGATGAGTGTAAATTTTCCTGCTACGGAAAAAGTAAAAGGAGTAGAATTTGCTGAACAAGGTGAATATAGCATTGATGGGGATTTAACTTTTACTGAAAATTCGAATGGCTCTTTTAGCTTAAATTGGTCTCGAGAGCACTCAGGCAGTGGTAGTATAAATAAAATAAAAGAAGGATTTATTACTATTACACCGGTAAAATTAGATTTTACAGATTATGATACTTTGAATACTATGAAAAATTCTTGTGCAGACGAATTTTCTTCTATAGCTGACTGAGAAAAACATTTGCATTGCTCCTAATAGATATTTTCTATTGTGTTATCGCGAGCAATTATTTTTTCTTCACCTGTATCCATGTTTTTAATCTTTAAAGTTTTACTACTCAATTCTTCATCGCCAAAGATTAAAGCAGCTTTAGCATTTGCTTGATTTGCTTTTTTCATTCGGGTTCTGAGCGTTCCGCTATATTCATAGATTACATATAAACCATTTCTGCGCAATTCATTTGCAAGTGTTAAAGCATGTTTTTCAGCCTCTCTACCGATTGGAATTAGGTAAATAGGTCGCTCTTCTTTCGGAGAATAATTGATTAACTCCATTATGCGCTCAATACCCCCTGCAAATCCTATTGCTGGAGTGTGTTTTCCACCTACTGAAGATACTAAATTATCGTATCTTCCACCGGCAAAAACTGCCCCTTGTGCACCTAAATCCTCTGTAACAAACTCAAACACTGTGTGGCAATAATAATCCAAACCTCGAACTAGTTTATTGTTTACGGTATAAGGTATATCAAGAATTGTTAATCCATTTAGTATTTGTTCAAAGAAATCTGAGGACTCTTTCGTATAATAATTGCTGATTTTAGGCGCATCAGAAATTATTGATTTATCTTTCTCATCCTTGGAATCCAGTATTCTGAGTGGATTTTTGATCAACCTATTTTTGCTATCTTCTGATAGATCATTTTGATACTTTGTAAAGTATAAGATCAAAGCTTCTCTATATTTAGTTATTGTTTCACCATCACCTAAAGAGTTGATTTCCAGCTTTACATTTTTATTGATGCCAAATTCAGTTAGTAAGTGCTGAGCGAGTGATATCAATTCAATATCAGCTTTTGGATCTTCTATGCCAAAAACCTCAAAATTTATCTGATGAAATTGCCTTTGTCTTCCCTTTTGCGGTCTTTCATAGCGAAATGCAGGTCCTGTTGAGAATAATTTTATCGGTGTTTGCAGTTTTTTTTCAATGAGTAGCCTGACAATCGCTGCAGTGAACTCAGGACGTAAAGTTATGCTCTTTCCCCCTTTATCATTGAAGCTATACATCTCTTTAGTGATGATGTCTGAGCTATCACCTAAGGTTTTTGTAAAAACCTCCGTGCACTCAAATATTGGAGTTTGGGCGGGCAAAAAGCCGTATAAACTTGAGATTCTGTTTGCTGTTTGCTCTATGTATTTAAACTTGTACCATTCATCAAACAGGAGATCTTTTGTTCCTCTAACCGTTTGATTAGTCATAGTGTGGTCTCTATACCTGCAACCTCTGGTATGTGGTAGCTCAGCATATTCTGCACTCCTTGCTTTAAAGTAATTGCAGCACTTGGGCATCCAGAGCAAGCTCCTTGTAACTCAACATAAACTATTCCATCTTTATAGCCACGGAATTTGATATCACCACCGTCTTGAGCAACTGCAGGTTTGATATAACTTTCCATCAATTCTTTTATTCTATTTACAATTTCTATATCATTCTCATCGAAAAATTCTTCATCTGGCACGTTGTTGTCATTAACTCCTTCTTTATCTAGTGCTTTTCCACCAGAAGTAAAGTGATTCATGATTGTAGTTAAAACTTCTACTTTTAATATATCCCAATTAATTCCATCCAATTTTGTTACTGAAATAAAATCATGACCGAAAAATACTCTTACCACATGCTCTATTTGAAAAAGATTTGCTGCTAGTTTAGAATTTTTTATCTCATTCGCATTTGAAAAATCAGCAGTTTCTCCTTCGTTTAAAATTTCAAATCCAGGAAGGAATTTTAGCGTATTTGGGTTTGGTGTTTCTTCAATCTGGATGAACATGTTATTTACCATGACAATTATAATTGTTACTATTTAATCATAAAATGATAAAAAAATATACATGTCATTCATCTTTTTTCTTTTTTTAGTATTCATAGTAATTATATTTATTTTGCCTAGCGTTGTTGTATTTTTTCTTTTCCTGACAAAAAAAAATAACATAAGTTTCATGATGAACTCTATATTGAGTAAGTTTTTGAACGAATTTAATAGCAGTAGAAGTTATACTGAAAATTACACTGGTGACAACATGTCCAAAGATGAAGCATTAAAGATACTGGGGCTGAATCCTGAGGCAAGTCAAAATGAAATCAATAAAGCATATCAAAATTTAATGAAATTAGTTCACCCAGATAAGGGAGGCTCGGAATATTTTGCACAAAAATTAAACGCAGCACGTGATAGGTTGCTGAAAAAATGATCTTAAAAAAAGTTTTCGTTTAACAAATTTCTTCCTTTGCTTTTTCTAAATACTCCAATATTGCTTCATGTAGCGCAGTCCATGTTATCTGTTCTTCCAGGGAAGGTATAAATTCTTGTCTCCAAGCATTCTTAAACTCCTGAAACCACTGTTTTTCAAAACCCTGAAATTCTAAAGAAATATCTACTTTAAAGCTATCAATTAAACTGGAAACTTCTGCAGCTTTAGAGCTATCTAGTGATTTTAAAGATAACACTCCACTCTTTAAAATGTCTAACTCTTCCAATACATTAAGCTTAAATGGTTCATAGAGTGAAGACCATATGCGATATCTTAAATAAGAATCATAGTATAACTTAATTTTGTACATTAAAGTGGTAGATGCATCAGGAGAAATGTTATTCTCATATTGTGCAAGAGAAGATAATAAATTCTCATAATCTACTTTGCTCAAACATGGTTGTAGAGTCGATTTAATTTTTTCACTAAAGGTTAGATAACTAGAAGAAATGCCATGACTATATTTACTAAAGAATTCAGGAAATATATCTGCTTGTTCTAATTTAAGAGGTAAATCTTTTCTAATTTCTCTTGGTAAATTATGTATTGAAAACTGATAAATAACCCATACAAAATTCTCATCAAACTCATCTGAGTAATCAGCATTATTATCACGAAAAATTACATTACCTTTCTTATCATTCCAAGGTAATATCTTATAGAAAAATCTGTTCAGCCTTTGTTTTAATTTCAAAATACCTTCATTTCTATCACCTGCTTTATACAATATTTCGCCCATTTGCTGTTTAGCATCTTTAGGGTTTATTCTGTCACTTATGTGCAATCCAATTCCATTTTTCTCTAATAACTCCCAATCAAACAATTTGTGTGGATCTGGTTTACGCATTGTATAGCCAAGCTCTGGATCATGCACTATAGTTCCTATTTCAGAATGACTAAATATCATATCCCTTTTAATTTTAAAACGCTCCATAAGATATAAAATCAGCTCTTTAACGGACCTCATTTGCTCTTCCGGAAAAGGCTCAAGTCCTGTGTTTACAATTTCAATACCTACAGAATAATTGTTAAGCTTCTGCAGCTCTTCAAGCTTGCTATTTATCTTAACTCTTGCATAACTAATACCAGCATGCCATGCTTCTTTCTCTAATGGAACCATTGAGGTAACGCTGCCGTCCCTATCGACAATAAAATGAACTGACAATCCTCTAGCATTCAGCGTGTCTTTTGTACCTTTTAATGTTGATGTTTCAGTATGGTGAACTATAACCATTAACACTTTTTCACCGGCTCTATCAACATAATTTAAAGCTGAAGTTGGATCTAAAAATAACAAATCCTGATCTTTCAATAATGGTAATTTTTCTTGTAAATCTTGGAAATCATTCTCGATACTGCTTGAACTGGATACTTGCCCAGATATGAGAAATGCTGAGACAGTAATCAGTAAAACTAATAAATATTTGTTGATTTTAGATAGTTGGATTTTCATACCATCTTCATAAACACTTTGTAGATAACTTTTCATTATATAGTTAGAGTAGTGTTGTTGAATAAATTTACAAGACAAAATCATACTAGTCCAGTAATAGTAACATGTCCAAAGATAAAGCATTTAAAATACTGGGATTAAATCCACAACTGTACGAACATTACAATTTGAGCCTACCAGAAGGATGTCATCCCAGTGCCCAGACACTGGGATGGCTTTGTTGCATCGCTACTTATGAAAGGCTAACTATAGTTAGGATTATAAGTAACCTATTGAAAATCTTGTTTTTTTGCAATCAATCCGATCAAATTTAAGAATAGTAATTTATTATTTACATTAATAAATTTAATTCTATTGAAAATATCTAAAGCATTGAAATTCTTGAATTTTAGCCGGATTAGTGAGTGGTAGTGAAATTTCTTTTACTCAAATTTAGGTATTCACTGACCGTTCT
>NZ_JAPQLE010000056.1:0-6200 GCF_028982185.1 Wolbachia endosymbiont of Drosophila baimaii
AAAACATTCCTCTATTCGAATCCTTTCGTCGTGCTGTTGATTCTGCCTTCCTATGACCCGTTCGGACTATTATGAGAAATGCTATACTTTAACAGAACACACTGATGGTTATGATCGCAATAGAATTGCATTAGCTAACAGAAATAAAAGACCACTAGATTGGGCTAAACAGGTTGCTGAGTCACAACAAAAAAAAGATACTAATAAAGGCATTTCAATATAAATTGAAGTTAAAATAATTGCTTAGCAAACAATAGGTTTCATGTAATGGTAACCCTATAACGGAAGAGTAGGAGCCGCGTAAGAACAATACGAACACTCCAGCTAGGCCTTGTATATTGCATCCCCCCGCCCTATTTTTCCACTCTTCTGATGCTAAATAATACTTAATTTCTTGTTCACTGAGACGTTTAAATTTCACTATTGTAACCACAGTCCTGATATGTTGTTTAGATTGATCGGGAGTTAATAGACATACACTGGTGTATACTCTATGCCTTCTTCCTGATAACAAGCGGATACATTTTTCTGCTTGCTCAACGTTTTCAGCTTTGAGCAATATCCTTCTACCACAAGCAACAACTGTATCAACACCAAGCACAAAGTAATTTGGATTTGAGCTTTGTATTTTCTCCGCTTTACTTTTTGCCATACGGATTGAGTAATCCTTCGGAAGTTCCTTTTTTAAAGGGGCTTCATCTATATCTGCTGGCAAAATTAAACCTGGCTCAATGTTTATTTGTTTTAGTAAAGCTATACGCCTTTTCGATGATGAAGCAAGAATAAGATTATTTAGAGATCGTTCTGTCACTTGTACCTTTAAGCCTTCTAATGATCCTACCCTTTCTCGCATTCCTATCGTAAATGCTCATCTCAACTAACACCCTATCCCCTATAATGATGCGTATTTTACTTCTTCTCACTTTCCCCGATACATGACAGATAATCTCATGTTCATTGTCCAGTTTCACTCTAAATTCTGCTGCAGGTAGTAAAGCAGTTACTGCCCCTTCCACTTCAAAAATTGTTTTCGATTTCTCGTCTTTTATCATATGTTATATTATAATTTAATAATCTTTTTTAGTCTACTATAGATTTTAAATTATTATCAACACAAAAGACCTTTTGCGCCCCACTTAAGTTGCAACTTAACCCCAACCATCTTCACAGTGATACCCTACCTACGTTTCTACTCTCTGCCACCTTCTCAATAGAACTTATAGGACTTATGTTGAAAGATAAATCATTATCACAATTTTCTTCATCGCTATCAAGTCCACTATCAACGCTTAAAGATCTGAGTAATGTTGTCTTCTCTCTCAGTGGAACATAAGACTCATTATCAACGCTTGAAGATTTGGATAACCTTTTCTTCTGTCGTGGAGCATTACCAGACTCATTAGAAATTTCTCCCGTTAATTGATTGTTGAAGCTCCTTTGTTCATCAGCACGAATTTTTTCTTCCAGTCCATCAAGCATTCCTACCAATTCATCACCCCATTCATTTTCTTCTTCTAATAATTGTTTACACTTTTCTTTCTCACGCTCTAGCTTGTTTCTTAACTCTTCGACTTTATCTTCATCTTTAGTGAGTTCAAGTGTAAGCACCTTATCTCCTGGAAATTCCTCGTACTCGTTTTCTAGCTCTTCAATGTTGAGTTTTAGTCTCTCTTCTCCAAGTGTATCTTGTAAATTGCTATCCTGCCTATCTGATTCTTTAATCTTTTGCCCAATTTCTACTTGTACCTTATATTCCTGATCTAATTCTCTTAGCTGATCTTTCAAGCGCTCTTTCTGCTGGCGTCGTTCAACCATTATCTGTTCCGCATCTTCTCGTGCTTGATTTAGCTCTTTTTCCAAATTCTTCTTTCCTGCATTAACAATTTTCAGCTCTTCCTTTAGCTTTCTTTTTTCTTCATATACACCTTTAAGTTCTTGTGCTTTCCCTTGTAGCTCTTTTAACACACCTGCTAATTCTTCATTTTTTTGTGCCAGTTCAGTTTGCAATTCCGTGTTTTTTTGCTCCTCTTTTTCAAACCTGTCTTGTAAATTGCTATTCTGCTTCTCTAACTTTACAATTGTTTGATTAGCTTCTGCTTGGGTTGTTTCTAGTTTCTCCTGTAGTCGCTGATTTTCTTGTATTAATTCATGGTGCTTTTTATTTATCACTTGCAACCCTGCTTCTATTTCTCGCTTCAATTCAACAGCTTCTTTTTTCAAATTTGACATTTCTTGCTTCAATTCAACGTTTTTTTCGGACAGCATCTGATTATTTAAAATCAATTCATCCATTTGTTGTGAAGCAAATTCTGTCTGAGTTCCAGTGTGCTGTAAATTGACTTCCGTTTTAGTTTCAATTTGTTGTGAAGCAACTTCTGTTTGAGTTTTAGTGTGTTGTAAATTGACTTCCGTTTGAGTTGATGCATTGCTATTAATAGAAGGAGGAAGGCTATTGTCAGCATCAACTTTAGGGTCTAATTCCCCCTCTGGTTCCTTGCGATAGGCCACTATAGATTCATTTTGAAAATTGTTATTAGCAGTAGGCACAACATCAGCAGCCTTACCCTTTTCTAGTACAGCATCATATAAGGAGAGACCTTGAATATATAATTCATCATTTTGCTTTATCAATTCTAAGATCTCCTTCGATAGCACAAAATCTTCATCATTAAATTTTAGTACTTCAGTTATGCCATCGCTACTCACATTCATAATTATGGTACACATTTCGGATCCATCCTTTATAGGCCAAGTGCTTGTCATTTTATAATATGCGCCCTCTTTAAATTTATAATGTCTTTCCTTACCTTTCCGATGAGCATGTATTTCGTGTTTTTTATTGCAATAGATATTCAGCTCTTTAATATCTTTCTCTTGCTGTAAAATGTCACTAACCCTTACTGGCTCATTTCCATTGTGATTAATAGAGTTGATATTCAAAACTCTATAAGCGTTATCAGTTTCTGTGTAATAAGCTTGAAGCTCTACGCCTTTCCTTCCAAGATATTTACTTGCAGCTTTTTTTCCCTGCTCTGCCAACTTTATGCATTTATCTATATCTTTCTTAAAGCTCTTATTAGCAGACTCTGTTACTGCTTTATCTATGTACGTTTTTTTAAAATCTCTATCATTTATTAGGTCATAAAAACTCCACTCATCTCTATAAGCCTTCTGTATAGCAGTGAAGTCACTTTCTTCTTTCAAAAGCATTAAGAAGCCTACCTTGTCTTCTAGGTCTTTTAGTTTAAAGCCTGTTATTATCTTCTCTAATTGAGAAAAATTTTCAGCAGGATTATTTAAATTTTTTAACTCTTTGTATAATTTATTATTTTCTGCAATTGAGCGGCAGAACTTTATTATAGCAGAGTCCTTAGTGAAAGAATTGTCTTTTTCCATTTTATTGATACAGTCCTTGAGGGATGTAAAATGCGATTCAATCCATGACGAATATAGATCGTATTCATAAGATGCCAACAAGCAATGTATTGCATTCCAAGCACATGATGCTACCCTTATAACTGATTCAACATCATAATTCTCTGACTGATTACTTGTTTTTCCTGTCTCTGCTGTTTTTTCTTCCTTAGCCAAACTTCCAATCATAATACGCCTCCTTAACTATATTTATATTATACTAATTAACATATATTAAAAGAAATCAAACTGTATAACCTCGTCCTACACTAACTTTTATGATTACTTAATTGTGTAAAAATAACTGCAAGTGTTAAACTTGAGCTTTTATTTTTCATTATACATTTCTTACTACATGTTTATACTGCTGTCTTGCATAATAGACTATTCGAAGTTACACAAGTATTTTTTTTATTNTAGATAAGAGTTAGTAAGAGCCTGTTCATAATTTTTTCAGAAGTAAGGCAGTGAAAGCCAGAACGACCATTTGTAGGCTAGTATTGAGTTTTCGCTCACAATTTTTCCACAATCTTCTACATTTTTCTAACTAAGCAAAAGACCGCTCCACAACCCATCTTTTGGGCAATACAACAAAGGAACGTAATTCATTTCTTTTGATCGCTTCAACGGTTGCACCAATAATCGTTTTTATTTGAGTTACAAAATTCTCTCCAGTATAGCCTGCATCAACCAGTACATTTTTAACTCCCGAGAGGTTTTCTTTTGCATTTTCGACCATTCTCACAGCACTGCTACGGTCAGTTATCTCTGCTGTTGTTGTATAAATTGCATGCTTGCGTATCTACTGCAATACGGCCCTGAAATCTTCTTGCCTGCATCATAGCTTCAGCAGTATCTGCATTTTTTATACTCTGTGCATCAATTATGCAGAAGCTTTTCCGACCATTGTTTTGTCGCAATTATTTTTTTTTAATACCAGCTCCAGAACACTTTCTTTATTTACATCTGGTTTTTCACTCCACTTCTTAAAATAGTCGTAACAATTGCGCCATTTTGGGAACTCTTTTGATACCATTCTCCACTGGCAACCACTTTTTAACACGTATAACACTCCACAAAATACATCATGTAAATCAAGTGTTCTTGGTTTTGTCTTCTTTCTGCAAGATTCCAGATCTGCTACAATAATCTCAAACTTTTCTCGACTTATGTCACTTGGTTATAAACTTCGCATATCCTACTTTATATACTTTATCCTCTCACTTTATCTCTTTTTTGAGATTACGTATAGGCTTTAAGATACAAAGACGTTTTCAGAAATCTTTAAGCTTAATAACATCCTCTCTCTTTGGACTAGTTGAAATTAGATGAATTGGTACACCTATTAATTTTTCTAACCTGTCTATATATTTTATTAAATTGATAGGCAATGTTTCAATCGACCTTTTACCTTGAGTGTTCTCTTTCCAGCCAGAAAACTCTTCATATATTGGCTCTAATTCCTCTTGTATTGAATGCGATGCGGGTAAATAATCATATATTTTTCCACTATACTTGTAACCAGTGCATATTTTAATTGTATCAAAAGAATCAAGCACATCTAATTTGGTTAATACAATGCTTGAAACTCCAGAGAGTTGTACGGCCTGGCGCACTAAAACTGCATCGAACCATCCGCAACGCCTTCTCCTATTGCTCACTGTTCCAAGTTCCTTACCTATAGTAAACAAGCTATCTCCTACTTCATTTTCCTGCTCAGTAGGAAATGGGCCATTGCCCACTCTTGTTGTATAAGCTTTTACCACACCAATAATGTAAGCATTGGAGGATAACCCTGAGCCTGTTATTGCTTGCGATGCTACAGTATTACTTGAAGTAACAAAAGGGTAAGTTCCGTGGTCGATATCTAAAAATGCGCCTTGGGCACCTTCAAATATTATTTTCTTACCTTCTTTCATCAAGTCATTTAATATCTTCCACACAGGTTTTTTATATGAAAGAATTTTTTCTGAAATCTCTTGAATTTCCTTTAATATTTCTTCTTTTTTAACTACCTGGTGGTTAAGGCCTTTCCTGATAGCATTGTGGTAATTCAAAAGAGTATCCAATCTTTTATTGAGCTCATCTGCGTTTTCTAAGTCACAAAGGCGTATAGCTCTCCTCCCAACTTTATCTTCATAACATGGTCCTATCCCTTTATTTGTTGTACCAATTTTGTGATTTCCATTTAAATCTTCAAATAGCTTTTCCTTGTCCTTATGTATGCTAAGTATTAATGGACAGCTCTCGGATACCATCAAGTTGTTATAGTTTACGTCTACTCCTTTAACTTTCAATGACTCTATTTCTGAGATTAGAGCGTGTGAATCAAGAGCAACGCCATTTCCTATGATAGATATTTTGCCTGGCCTCAAAACAGCAGAGGGCAGTAAATTTAATTTATAAACCTCATCATCTATTACTATAGTGTGCCCTGCATTATTTCCTCCCTGAAATCTCACAACTGCATCTGCATTTTCAGAAAGATAATCTACTATTTTACCCTTGCCTTCGTCACCCCATTGCAGACCAACAATTACAATGTTATTCATCATTATTTTCTAAATTAATACATAAATATTAATGCAGTACGCTACAAATGGAAAGAGAAATCTACGCCTTTCCTACACCTCTTAAATAAAGAAATATACTGTCGATTTTCTTAATATATTACCAAATTATTCATCATTATATGATATATAGCTCTTTCCATAAAAGTCCGGATGTGGTAGGATAAGGATAGATGATGATAAGGAGGTTGAACGCCAGCAGCATATAGTTATGAT
>NZ_JAPQLE010000057.1:0-2441 GCF_028982185.1 Wolbachia endosymbiont of Drosophila baimaii
TAAAAAAACGCCATACTTGAAAGTATAATGTAAGTAATTAGCCAACCACGGGGCTTCTTTTGCCTTTTTTTTATTTGGTAAATTTCTTAACGTTTATAGCTAAACAACAACCGTCATCCCGCTACTTGTTAGCGGGATCTAGAGATACCGCGGCGGTATGACGGTTCGCAACGGCATGACGGTTCGCGGTGGCATGACGATAAGCTCGTCATCCCGCTGCTTGTTAGCGGCTAAGGGATACCGCGAAGGGATACTGCGAATGAATCGCGGTATGACGGTTAATTATTCTGCGGCGGTATAACGTAGAGCTCGCGTTAGCTATACTTTTATACTCACCAACTCAGCTGGATCCAAGTAGTCAGCTACTCGGATGACACCCTGTTGAGGCTGCGCTTACACATTCCACTTTCTATGCTCACCAAACAAATTTGCTTACTCGCAGCAAAATTTTCTGGATCCAAGTAGTCAGCTACTCGGATGACGTCTTTGTGTTTGAAGCAAAACCAGCTATAACATTTCTTCGCAAACAAATGTTCGTACAGTTGTGCGCGTGATGCTGGAATCTAGACAACAATTAGATCCTATTGTCAAGCAATAAGCTACATGTGCTATTTATTTAGTAAATTAAATATGAAGTTTAAAACTCTGCTATTGACTTCCTGTAGAACTAGTGAAAACCAAACTTGCTTAAAACCACTTAATTAGTTATAGTTATAAGTTTAGGTACAGTGAAATGACAGCTTTTGTCCCTTTGATTATTTTTTTAATCTCGTACCTTGGAAGTGGTGCTTATTTTTCTTTTATCGGAACTGATAATCCACTTCATCAGGTTTCACCAGTAATATGCTTGTTACCAGCACTATTTTTTGCTGTCTCACGTGGTACAAATAAAATTCAGCATAACATCGATACTGTTATCAAGGGCATGGGTGACAAAAACACCCTTACTATGTGTTTAATTTTTTTATTTTCTGGAGCATTTTCTGCGGTGACTCAATCAATCGGTAGCGCAGACACTGTTGCTAATTTAATTCTTAATTTCCTTCCAGCACGATTACTGCTGCCTGGAGTATTTTTGGCTTCTGCTTTTATTTCAACTGCAATTGGTACATCTATGGGAGTTGTTGCGCTGATGGTACCTATAGCTGTTAATCTGGCAAAAAGTGGAGCTTTTGGTCTTGAAATAGGAACTGCAACTGTAGTAGGTGGTGCCGTGTTTGGCGATAACCTTTCGATGATATCTGATACCACAATTGCATCTGTTTCTTCACAGGGAGCTTCAGTAAAAGATAAACTTAAAATAAACTCTAAGGTTGCATTTACTGCAGGTATTATAACACTCACCTATCTGGCAGTGATTTCAAGTAGTATAAAAATTATTTCTATATCAAATTTAGATTATTATTCTATAATAAAAATTATTCCTTACATTTCTTTAATAATCATGGGGCTGCTTGAAGTCACCACTTTAGTAACAATAACTGTAAACATAATTATTGCTGGTGTGCTAGGAATAACTTTTTTTGACTATGCTATCATTCAATTTCCTCATGACGTGTATGACGGTTTCAAAAAAGTAAACGAAATAGTGATATTCGCTCTATTTATCGGTGGGTTGAGCCATATAATGTACAAACAAGGTCAAAAAGCGTTGCATAAACTCATCGATGAAAGCAATATCACAAAAACTAAAGCTGAATTTGTGATAGCAGGAATTGCGTCTATGGTTACTACCTTGGTTGCCAATAATACCATTGCTATTTTGCTAAGTGGTGGCATTGCAAAAAGACTCGCACAGAAACACGATATTGCACCATACCGCAGTGCATACTTATTAGATGTTTTTGCTTGTGCTACAAAAGGTATCTTACCTTATGGTTCCCAACTATTGCTAGCAGGTAGCATCGCCTCTGTATCACCTATTTCTTTATTAACACAGGTATATTATTGCTTTATTCTAGCGGCAGTTACAATAGGCGAAATAATCATCAACAGCAGAAAAGAGAAACATTGTGCGGCTGCAACTTAGAGTTTCTCTTTTTTTACCCATAAGGAACGGAATTACTTGACACCCTTCGCCAACCCCCTTATCATGAAACTGAAGCTATTGTATTTGCTTTCGCCAATCTGCAGATTAAAAGGTAAGGATTACTTAATGTATCGGCGTCTTGTGTTCAATTTTTTGCAGTACATAGATACTGTATGTCTTTACAAAACTTCATCTACATCTAGATTTTTATCTAAATAAGCTGAACGCGCTTATAAAGCGTTACAAGACATCAAAAAATGCCAATACTCGACAGAGATAGTAAAAGACTAGCTAACTCGGGGATTCTTTGTCTTTTTTTCTGCTTATACCAATTCTCATTATTAGGAGGACAAATAGGAGACATTGCAGAGTTGTTTAATTATGGAGTGGGTAAGAGAGGTAACAAATTTAC
>NZ_JAPQLE010000058.1:0-2770 GCF_028982185.1 Wolbachia endosymbiont of Drosophila baimaii
GATTGCAAAAAAACAAGATTTTCAATAGGTTACTTATAATCCTAACTATAGTTAGCCTTTCATAAGTAGCGATGCAACAAAGCCCACTGGAATCCAGAAAAAAAGAAATATGTATCAGCTACTTTCATTTGCTGCGCCTCGAAAATAAACGTTCATGTAGCTAAGCCATAAATCCAGTATAAAGACCTTTAATCATTGGCTTCGTAGTACTTCTCAACCAACTTATTAAGTAACCTTACACCAAAACCTACTGCTCCTCTTGGACAAATGTCAGTACCTTTCTCGTGCCAAGCAGTGCCTGCGATATCTAAATGTGCCCAGCAAGTTTCATTCACAAAACGCTGTAAAAACTGTGCAGCCATTATGCTATCTCCACCAGAGCCTGCAGGAGCGATGTTTTGAACATCAGCAATCGGTGAATCAATAATTTTGTCATAAGTTTCATTCATAGGAAAACGCCATAACTTCTCATTTACTTCATTTCCTGCATCAATCAGACGGCTTGCTAATTCATCATTATTTGAAAAAAGACCAGCATATTCGTTATTTCCAAGTGCAACCACTATAGCACCAGTTAAAGTTGCAAGATCAATCATAAATTTTGGTGAGAATCTGTCTTGCGTATACCATAAAGCATCTGCAAGTATGAGCCTTCCTTCTGCATCGGTGTTCAACACTTCTATTGTCTGTCCAGACATTGAAGTTACTACATCACTTGGTCTTTGAGCATTACCACCCACTGCATTTTCTGCAAGTGCGACCACACCGATCGCATTTACTTTTGCTTTTCGTCCTGCTAAAGCATGCATCACCCCAACCACAGTAGCAGAGCCTGCCATGTCATATTTCATTGACTCCATACCACGTGAAGGTTTGAGTGATACTCCACCAGTGTCAAACGTTATACCTTTACCAACAAAAGCTATTGGCTTTTGTTCTTTAGCAGCCCCATTCCATTTTATCACTACTAATTTTGGTTCTTTACTACTTCCTTGTGCAACTCCAAGCAAGGCTCCCATTTTTTTCTCTTCCATCTGCTTTTTATCAAGCACCTCGATTTCAAGGCCAAGCTTAGTAAGTTCTTTTTTTATATGATCAGCATAGGATTCTGGATATAGAATGTTAGGAGGCTCTGTTATAAAAGAGCGCGCAAGGAATATACTCTCCCCTTCTTGCCTTAAGTGCTCAAATGATCTTTCAGCATCACTTAATTGCTCACCTTTTACTAATACGGTAATCTCCTCTACCTCTGTAAATTTTTCATCCTTTTTAGTTTTATACTTATCAAACTTAAAACTACGCAGAAACGCACCATATGCAACATTTGCTGCACTACCTTCGATTAAAACTGCTGCTTTTTTAATTTTTAATCTGCTTAGCTCACAATATATTTTACCACCAATATTTAATTCTTTATTTTCATTCCACTCACCCTTCTTACCAAGTCCAACAACTATGACATTTTTTTCTTCTGGCAAAGTAGTAGAGAAAAATTCACCAAAACTTCCATTGAAATCGCTAAATTGCTTTATATTATCTATGATCTGTTTTCCTTGCAAAACTCCGCCATCATTTACGGTTTCGTTGTCCTCAAATAAACCCGTTATTATTGTTTTAAAATCGGGCGAAATTTTAGAAATTGTTATTTTCATTGCTGGCATCTCCGTTGCAAATAATTGTAAACTGTACATAAAACATAGCAAAAACATCAGTAAGATATTTTTCATATGCATCCTAAATACAATAACACTCAAGTCTACTATGGACTTCCTTACATGCAAGGGTTTTTTATCTTTTATTAGAGAACTTATTATATCCGCCCAAGGTAATGTTAAACGTATAGGTTTTTATGACCTGATCACTGTAAGTAAATGGTGTTATGAGAAGGCTTGCAAGCCCATTATTAACAAAATCTCCAAGAACAGGATCAGCGCAATTATCGCAATTATGGTCAACAAAAAACATTTGCGTTGTGAATTCCGGAAAATCCGGATGTTGAACTAGAAAATTGATATGTGGAGCTCTATCACCAATTTTACCAGGTGCTATCGTAATAAAATTATAATAGCCAAGGTTATTCACTACAAACCTTCCTGATCCAGCAAAATTCGGATCATCCTCTATATTCTTATCGTAATGGTTCACACCGCGTGAATTTGCGTGCCATATAGAAACTACAGCATTTTGTATTGGTAAACAGTTTATATCAGTAATTCTACCCACTATGTGTATTAATTCTCCTGTTGCACTATTTGGAGAACCAGGTTTCCTTCTTAAATTGTTTGAAGAGCTAAAATTTTTTGGCCTTGCATCAAGGTCATATATTTCTGGAGTTTCAATGCAGTTGAGCAAAACAGGATCATCTGCAAATAGCGGCAAACTGAATACCATTTGTACTAAAAACGCTAATAAGATATTTTTCACATTCATTTCATTTATAATAGACTTCTTGCATAACCATATAACAAACTTTTATTGGGAATAGAAACAAAAAACTTACTTGACACCCTTCGCCAGCCCCCTTACCATGAAACTGAAGGTATTCAGTTATCTTCATCTGTGCAGATTAAACAGCAAGAAAACAACGTAGTTGGCGTCTTATTTTTAATTTTTTGCACTATGTGCACCTTATGTCTTCACAATATTTCTAGGTTTTTACCTACACAAGCTGAAACGCGCTATTTAAAACATTAAAAAACGCCAACTTAAAAAATGGATAGTGAATAACTAGCTACCCTAGGGTTTCTTTTGCCTTTTTTTCTGTTTAGTA
>NZ_JAPQLE010000059.1:0-2210 GCF_028982185.1 Wolbachia endosymbiont of Drosophila baimaii
TTTGTTCATTTGCCAGCTTAACAGCTTCCAATTTGAATTCTGCTGTATATTCTCTTACCATTTCTAATCCTCCAAAATTTTATTTTACCCGAAAAAACTCCTTTCTTTCTCTCCACTTTTTCTGGGTAAGGTCAGTCTTTAGGCACCCAAACAAAGGGAAATGCTGGATAAAAAGAAAATACTTTAAAAAGTATAATAACGATAACTGGCGTTTTATGACAAGTAACAAGATACATCTTATTATACACAGCGATCATGATATTAAATGACATATCAAAGTGCAAAAAACCAGATCTCCATATGATGGTGATTGGGTATATTGGGGTAAACGTCTGAGAAAAATACCAGATAAGCCATTAAGAGTAATAAAACTATTGAAGTTACAACAAAGTAAATGTGATAATTGTAGACTATGGTTTAAAAGTGATGATACAATAGAAATACATCACAAAGACCGGAATAGACGAAACAACATGATCAAAAACTTATCTTTGTTACATGGACATTGTCACGATGAATTACACAGGAGGTGTGCATGAAAAGCACCAAATTGGAGAGAAGCCGTATGAGGCGCAAAGTCTCACGTACGGTTTTGAAGTCGAGTGAGGAGGGGCGACCTTCTTCACTTAGACAACAATATGCAGATGAAACTACGGAAGAAGACTTAAGGAAAATAGCAGAAAAAGCACCAATAATAAAGTTAGCCTACGATGAATTAGACAGGTTTAGCTGGAATGAAAAAGATTTAGTAGCATATGAAGAAAGAATAATGGATCTGCGGAAAGAAGAAGGCATCCTCGCTAAAAAACTTGATGAGGGAAAGATTGAAGTAGCAAAAAACCTACTTAAGGCTGACATCTCTATTGATATTATCTCTCAGACAACCGGCCTTCCTCAAGCTGAGATTAAACGACTTCAGGAAGAAATCACCTAAAAGGCTAATGATCAACGAAAAAATTGTAAGAGAGAACTTAAAAAAAGTCACAGAGCAAAAAAGCGGTAAAGATGTGATCGCTCTTGGCATAATATCCTCAATTATTATTAAAGGTCAAGATGTTGGTTTTGTGCTTGAAGTTGCCGGTAACACGCAAGCAAATGAAGAATTAAGAAAAAATTGTGAGCAAGCTGTTAAAGCTATACCGGGGGTGACAAAAGTGACCGTGGTTGCTACTGGTCAAAAACAAACTGGGCAACAAAAAGCTAAATTACATATCGAAGGAGTGAAAAATATAATCGTTGTAGCCTCTGGTAAAGGCGGTGTGGGCAAGTCCACAGTTGCGCTAAATCTTGCTCTCTCATTAGCAAAGTTGAAACATAAAGTTGCGCTGGTTGATGCAGATATATATGGTCCTTCAATTCCTAAAATGCTTGGCGCTGAAAAATTAAAGCCAGAAATACAGGATAGTAAAGCAATGCCTATAGAAAAGTATGGACTGCATACTATTTCAATTGGCTATTTTATCGATAAAGATCGTGCAGCAATATGGCGCGGACCTATGATTACAAAAGCACTTTATAGTCTGCTAATGGGAACAAAATGGTCCGATATAGAGTATTTGATAATTGATACACCACCTGGAACTGGCGATGTGCATTTAAGTCTTATGGAAAATTTTAACTTAACTGGGGCGATAATAGTTTCAACTCCACAGGAGCTCTCTTTAATCGATGCTCGCAAAATTTATGATATGTTTACAAAGCTCAGCGTACCGGTTATTGGCATTGTAGAAAATATGAGTTATTTCATTCAAAGCGGCTCAAAAATATACATATTTGGAAAAGACGGTGCAAAAAAAATGTCTGAGGAGCTGGGCATCAAACTTCTAGGCAGAGTTCCTCTAGATCCACAAATATGCCATGCTTCTGATTGCGGAAATCCTTTAATGCTAAGTGAGGATTTGGCAGAGATTTATGAAGACATTGCTCAAAGTATAGTTAAACAATAGAATAAGCGTGAGAAACATGCGAATCAAAGTCCTCTTTTGTTAGTTACAAAATAGACTGCTTGCATAACCATTATTTACATGAAAAAATTAGCAGCTTTTGTCATTCCAGCGCGTGACGCTGGAATGGCTTTGTTGCATCGCTAGCTATGATGGATTAAAGATAAAAAAGATAGCGAATATCAGTAGCTTATTATTCTGGTATTTATAACGAGAACGGTCAGTGAATACCTAAATTTGAGTAAAAGAAATTTCACTACCACTCAC
>NZ_JAPQLE010000060.1:0-3203 GCF_028982185.1 Wolbachia endosymbiont of Drosophila baimaii
AAAACAAGATTTTCAATAAGTTGCTTATAATCCTAATTATAGTTAGCCTTTCATAAGTAGCGATGCAACAAAGCCCACTGGGATCCAGAAGACTTAATTTCAACCAAATAATAAAGGCTGGATCCCAGTGCTTGGCACTGGAATGACAGCAATCCTACGTCATACCGCCGCGGTATCTCGGCCGCTAACAAGCAGCGGGATGACGGTTGTTGTTTAGCTATAAATATTAAGAAATTTACCAAATGAAAAAAAGGCAAAAGAAGCCCTGGGGTTATTATCCGCTTTAAAATATTGGCGTTTTTTATGTTTTAAACGCTTGACAAGCGAGATTCAGCCGCTTTTAATTGCAACTAACTTACGCTGCAAATGTTTAAGAAATTTACTAAGCAGAAAAAAAGACAAAGAACCCCCGAGTTAGCTAGTCTTTTACTATCTCTGTCGAGTATTGGCATTTTTTGATATCTTGTAACGCTTTATAAGCGCGTTCAGCTTATTTAGATAAAAATCTAGATGTAGATGAAGTTTTGTAAAGACACACAGTATCTATATACTGCAAAAAATTGAACATAAGACGCCAATACATTAAGTAATCCTTACCTTTTAATCTGCAGATTGGCGAAAGCAAATACAATGGCTTCAGTTTCATGATAAGGGGGCTGGCGAAGGGTGTCAAGTAAGTTTTGCATTTGATCTGTTTCTATGGGTAGAACAATCTGCATACTACTTAGCTAACATGAGTTTTGTTTTGACTTTTTGTGTTAATTTTGCAGAATATTAAGATTATCATTTAAATAAAATACATGACGAAAGAGGATTGGGAAGCGGTAGTTGGGCTTGAAGTGCACGCTCAAGTTTCTTCTAATACGAAGCTATTTTCTAGCTCATCAACGGAGTTTGGTGCTGAGCATAACACTCAAGTTTCTCTAGTTGATGCGGCAATGCCAGGTACGCTGCCAATACTAAATTATTACTGCATAGAGCAAGCAATACGCACTGGTCTTGCACTTTCTGCAGAAATTAATAAGTATTCTTACTTTGATCGGAAAAATTATTTTTATCCTGATTTACCACAAGGTTACCAGATAACTCAGTTTTTTGAGCCAATAGTTAAAAACGGTAGAGTATTTATCAACGACAATGAAAAAGAAATAAGAATTGCGAGAATTCATTTAGAGCAAGATGCAGGAAAGAGCGTTCATGAGGAAAGCAAAACTTATGTAGATTTAAATCGTGCAGGGGTTGCTTTAATGGAAATTGTTTCAGAACCAGATCTCCGTTCATCTGCAGAAGCTGCAGAATGCATGAAAAAATTGAGGCAGATTTTGCGTTACATTGGTTCATGTGATGGTGATATGGAAAAGGGATCACTTCGTTGTGATGCAAATGTTTCTGTCCGCCTAAAAGGCAGTAGCACATTTGGCACCCGCTGTGAAATAAAAAATCTGAACTCGATACGTTATATTGTGCAAGCTATAGACTATGAAATACAAAGACAAATTGAAATTTTAGAAAGTGGGGAAGAAATAAGTCAAGATACCTTATTGTTTGATGTTGCTTTGGGAAAAACAAAAGTGATGAGAAGCAAAGAGGATGCAAGCGACTATAGATACTTCCCTGAGCCTGATTTATTACCTGTTGAGGTAAGCCAGGATAAAATCGATTCTATTAAATCGTCTTTGCCCGAGTTGCCAGATCAAAAAAAGCTGCGATACATTGAAAAATTAGGTATCAACGAATACGATGCAAACGTCATTACTTCCGATAAGGCGATTGCTGATTACTTTGAGGAATTGATAAAAAAACATGATTCAAAGCTCGCGGTCACCTGGTTAACTGTAGAGCTTTTCGGTCGTTTAAATAAAGCAAATATTGATATTGTGAGCTCCCCAATCAAAGCAAATGCTTTGTCCGAACTCTTAGATTTTATCGTTGATGGAACAATCTCTGCTAAACTTGGCAAACAAGTATTCGATAGTATGTTTGAAACTGGCAAACCTGCATCTTTAATTATAGAAGAGCAGGACCTAAAACAGATCACAGATAAAGGTCAAATAGCAGAAGTTATCGACAAAATCATCAATAACAACCAAGATAAAGTTCAAGAATACAAAAGCGGTAAAACAAAGTTATACGGATTCTTTGTCGGCGAAGTTATGAAACTTACCAAAGGAAAAGCCAGTCCTGATGTGGTGAATTCAATTTTGAGTGAAAAGTTAGATAAGGTGCCCTAAGGTTATCCTGCTGGAGAGGTAAAACGCTTTTACCATGGTATTACCTATCAAAAATTGTGGCTCATATTCTTTCTCGAACGTGCGATGGATAAAAAGTGTCCTTTCCTCTTGGCTACGGAAATGGAGTTAGCTGAAGGTTTTGGTGATATTATTCTTCGGTATGAACAAAACAGAAGAATAACACATAGATTCATACAAATCAAGCACAAGCAAGATGGACACAGAAAAATCAGCATAGGTGACTTACTAACATGGCGAAAAAGTAGTGAATTCAGCTTAGTAGAATATCTTGTTGCTTATTTAAAAATCAAAAGTAGAGAAAAGCTCGAGGGTGAAATAGAAGATTTTGTTATTGCCACAAATGTCGGTTTTGACTTTGAAAGTCTAGCAGATAAGGGAATTTCATTTACAAGAATGAACACAGAAGATGAGTTTCTGAATATAGGCAGTAGTGTAAGATATAAATTTGATAATAGTATTATCTCACACTTGCAAGAGAATATGGATTTTATAAAGGGTGAGGTAGGTGGACAAGTTAGCGATGGAAAAATAAATAAGAAAATAGAGGAATTTCCAGATAAATTGGTGTTTGCAGTTAATTTACCTAACCATGCTGAACTGGAAGGATTAATCAAAAATGAGATAAGTAACAAATTGATCGAAAAGTTCAACTACTTTGGTAATGACGAAACTGCTTACAACGCGCTTTTTATGAAAATGTGGAGTTGGATGAAGGATAGAGAAGGACGTTTCCTTTCACATAAAGAAGGCGAAGAGCTTTTCCGAAAAGTAGAGATGTGTGCTAGTACTTTAAGTGAGATAAGACAAGAAGTAGAGAAAGGGAATAAAGAAATAGGTAAAATAGCAAAACAACAGCGTAAGGATAGTATAGCATTTCTCATAATAGTCCGAACAGGTCATAGGAAGGCAGAATCAACAGCATGACGAAAGGATTCGAATAGAGGAATGTTT
>NZ_JAPQLE010000061.1:0-1468 GCF_028982185.1 Wolbachia endosymbiont of Drosophila baimaii
CCATTTCCAAGTTTTTTTGATTGAAAGTCTCCTGTTTCTTTTCTTCTTTGCTGCCACTCCCATAAAGTAGTTCGTCCAATTTTAAATCTTGCTGCCACTGTTTCTCTGCTTTCTCCTTCGTCTAGCGCTTCCATTGCTTTTTTCCTTAAGTCATAACTATATGCTGCTGGCACTCAACCTCCTTATCATCGTCTATCCTTATCTTATCACATCCGGACTTCTATGAAAAGAGCTATAGAAGGTACGTTGAATATGGAATCGTACCTGCTAAGAGAGCAAAAAATTACACACTAGTTCCAGAAGATAGTTTCTATAAATCTGTGCATTATGTTGATAATGTATTAGGACCTGTAAAAGATGTAATTTGTGGAGTTGAGAGTAAAGACGATTATAACAAGTATTATAAAAACAATGATAATTGTGAATACGTGGGTTACAGAGCAGAGGAAGTGTTTCCACTTTGTAAACGGGGTGCTTTTCTAGCAGCTAGCATAATATTGCAACCTTTATTTTTGATGGTGGCATATTTGTCATACTTTCCAACCAAGTTATTGTCAAAAATAACAGGGGACTATTGTTTAAAAGCAAGTACAAAGTCATTAGTTGATCATTCAAATGCATTTTTAAGTGCTAGGCAAGATTGTGCTAGTGCAGTAGCTAGAGTATTTAATAAGATTGTAAGTTATGCTTGCGCTGCTATCATTTGGGCTGCCGCGTTAATTATAACGCCACTTGTGTGGGCTTGTGATAAAGTGCAAAGTAAGTTGAGTGAAATACAGGAGCCAGAAAAATATCAGCGTTTATCTACTGAGTTATAAGTTCTGCTTTTTCAGCAGTGGCTTAGTTTGAACTATATTGAGATGAAATAAAAAGTGAAAGAGTGTAAGCACAAGTTACTTTAGCTATACTATATAAATTTTATAATATATTTAATGAATTGTGAACCTTCTCTTACTAAACAAAGCTACAAATCTCATATTTCCAAACGTATGCGTAAGTTGCGAGTGTATCATTGATGAAAATCTTAATCTGTGTAGTGAATGTAACAAAAAAATCAATTTTCTAACTAAGCATTACTGCAATGTTTGTGGCGTAGTAATCTTAGACAATATTTATACGTGTGGTAAGTGCATCATCAATCCTCCACCGTTTAAAGTATTAAGATCAGTTTTTGCTTATGATCAACATAGTAGAAACATGATTATAAATTTCAAATTTTTTGATAATTTGAATTACGTAAAAATCTATGCAAAGTGGATACACCAAGCTAATCAGGATACATTTCAGAACGCAGAGATCATAATCCCTATACCGTTACATAAAATGCGCTTGTTTAAACGTAAATATAATCAAGCAGCATTGCTTGCAAAAGAATTGAGTAATACCAATTCTCATTATTAGGAGGACAAATAGGAGACATTGCAGAGTTGTTTAATTATGGAGTGGGTAAGAGAGGTAACAAATTTAC
>NZ_JAPQLE010000062.1:0-8323 GCF_028982185.1 Wolbachia endosymbiont of Drosophila baimaii
CCATTTCCAAGTTTTTTTGATTGAAAGTCTCCTGTTTCTTTTCTTCTTTGCTGCCACTCCCATAAAGTAGTTCGTCCAATTTTAAATCTTGCTGCCACTGTTTCTCTGCTTTCTCCTTCGTCTAGCGCTTCCATTGCTTTTTTCCTTAAGTCATAACTATATGCTGCTGGCACTCAACCTCCTTATCATCGTCTATCCTTATCTTATCACATCCGGACTTCTATGAAAAGAGCTATAAATAAAAGGTATTTTGTTAAGGGCAAAAACGATAAAGCAGTTTCCGATTTAATTTCATGTCTTTCGTCAGATAAAAAAGCACCTTTATACCTGGTGCTTAATCATGCAGATCAAAATTACTCGCTACAGTTTATTACAAGGGCAAACAAGATTAGTGCCTATCTATCAGCAAAAACAAAGATGGAGCATTTTTCTCGTAATAATGACATAAGTTCAGTTTTTTTGGTTGAGAAGCCAAACAAATTCAATCAAAACTGGTGCTATCTTCTTGTTTCATCAAAAGCAAAGCATTTAGTAGAATATTGGTTGAATGTGTTTATTGAGATAGGCTCCAACTTTAAGGGAATATTAATGTTTCCTATAGAAATAAGTAATATAACAAAAAAGATTCTACATAAAGATCCTAGTAATTGGAAAATTATAGTTGCTGCAACTAAAACGGGAGGCTATAGACAAGTGGTTCTTAAAGAGAATAAAATGGTATTTACGCGTTTAACATCATTTACTAATGATAATTTACCAGGAATTATCGCTGGTGGAATATATCAGGAAGTGCAAGATACTATTCGATCCTTAACTAAGTTTGGGTTTGAAAAAAATAACCCTATCGACCTTTGTATCATAGTGTCAGAAGATATCAAAGCTAGCTTATCAGTCATAAATTTTTCAGAGAACAGTGTGAACATATTAACTCCATATGAGTTAGGCAAACTATTAGGAGCAGAACTAGCTATAAGTGAAAAAGATAACTTTTGCGATACCATAATTTTGTTTCATAGCTTTAAGAATAAATTAGCAGCTATTTTTAATACAAAGGAAACTAAAGAATTTTATCTATTCAGTTACCTTTATTTAAACTCTCCTCGAATTTTTCTATACTTCGCCCTGGTTTTAGTTATAACAAACACCCTTTGTTTGCTAAATTTGTATTCAAACTTCAATGTCGCTGATAATTTATCAGCAAAGCAGAGCACCTTAAATAACCAATTAACAAAACTTAGCCAAAGCTATAATGTAAAAAAAATAGATGAAATTTATGATTTTATTAATATCAATAATATTTTATCAAAAATAGAATACTCTCCTCTTACACAAGTTAAGTATGTAGAAAAGTTAAAAGTACCAGGTATAGAGCTTCGATCATTTGAATGGAATTATAATGAGGCAAAAAGTTATATTACTACAACTTTAAGGTTTAATTTTCAATCCGGTAAAAATATTTCTCATCAATACGAGAAACTACGAAAAAATTTAAACGATAATTTTCGTACCTACGACATTAATATTTCTAGCTTACCTGCTGCTAAAGAGCAAAATCTATCTATTGATGTTGAAATAGGAGAGGCAATGTAGATTAATGACTATCTCTCAATTAAAAAGAAAAGCTACAATTCAGTTTATATCGTATTTGTTATTATCTGTTGGATTAATAGGGTTATTAACATATGTTGTTATCTATAACGAAAAGATTTATAATAAAAACCAAATTGCGATTGATAAAATACGTTCTATTAATTTACAGATTACTGGAATTCAAAAAAAGGAAGTTGTTCTAAATAAAAACCTAGATTTATGGAAAAAAATTTCCTCTTCAAATTTACGTAGTAGCAGATACATTGCAAATTTAAATTTCGAGCTTAGCAAGTTATATAAAAAGTACTATATATTAGAACCTGAAATATCAATTTCTATACCCGAAGAAGTTGAGCTCCACAACAAAAGTGAACGCACAAAAGTAATAAAAAGTGAAGTGATCCTAAATTTAAGCTCAATCAGCGATAAGCATATTTTTTTATTTCTACAGTCTATTCCAAATCTGCCCGGTTATGTTATGATCAAATCTCTTATTTTAAATAAGCAGAGAAATATTGATGCTGCAACTATGAATCAGATTTTGAATGGTAATATGATAGAGATAGTGAGAGCTAATATAGTCTTTGATTGGTATACTATATTAAGTAGATAAGGTGATGAACATAAAGCTGTTTTTTATTTTTGTGCTACTCATTTCCAATGTTAATGCATATTGCAGTTGTGAAGATATCATAGAAAGCATAGAAATTTGTAAGGAGTATTCTTGCCGACAATATATTGGCAATGAAGATTTTATTGAGCATAAAATATTAGGATTAAATAGTGGAAATTTATGCGTATATATAGAAAAACAAGGTAATGATGAAATGGTTTGTCATCATTCTCAGTATGGAATGATGATAGAAAAAAGATATTTTGAAAGTATTCTTAAAGTTGGCAATCAAGAAATCGACGATTTTATTGATATAGCAAATTTGCGTGCAAAAGAGTGTTTCTTTATTAACAATCAAAAACTAAGCTATACAGATCGGGACGATATAATAAGAGAAGCAGTGGAAAGTGACTTTGACGTTTTGTCACAATATAGTAACGTAAAAAGCATTTTTTTTGATGAAGAGCCAGTTAATAGAATGGTCAATGAAATGGAAAAGTTCAATTTACGATCTTCAAGAGCTGTAAAAGAGGAGGTATCAGATAATTTCAACTGTAAGGTAGTGAGTTTAGACTCAATTTTATATCTTTCTCCCGATACATGGAAAATATGGGTAAATGGAAAACTGTTTATAAATACTAAGGACTTAAAGGTGCACTCAGTCACTGAAAATTATGTAACTTTTGTATGGACCGTAGATCAAAAAGCAATAAAAAAGCATGCGAATGATTCTCAAAATGTATATTTTGGACATGGGAGTATTATGTTTACGCTTTATCCAAAACAAAAATTTGACTTGGACAGTTTATCTATTAAATAAATTAAATATACATGCGCTTGTAGCTCAGTTGGATAGAGCGTTGCCCTCCGGAGGCAAAGGCCGTGGGTTCGAATCCCTTCAAGCGCACTTTTAATAAAATTTGACAATAGTACTTTCATATAAGATAATAAATGGATTTATTTAGAACATAATTATGTCTGGTGGTACCATAAACAAAGTCATACTAGTTGGTAATTTAGGAAAAGATCCTGAAATTAGGACTACACAAAATGGAAAAGAAATGGCAAGTTTTTCAATAGCCACGTCTGAAAGTTGGACTGACAAACTTTCCGGTATGCGCTCTGAAAAGACAGAATGGCATAATATCGTAATTTTTAGTGAAGGATTAGTAAAAATCGTCAAAGATTTTGCACGTAAAGGCAGTAAAGTTTATGTTGAAGGTTCTTTGAGAACTAGAAAATGGACTGACCAAAACGGTAGTGAAAGATACACAACAGAGGTGGTTCTATATAATTTTAATAGCGCTCTTACTCTCTTGGATTCACGAAATAGTGCGCCAAATCCTGATTACAAGCCAAGTGAATACAAACAAGGTGAAACAGAACAAAAAGATAAACACGAAAGTTTTGACAACGATATAAAAGATGAACTACTCGACGATGAAATACCATTTTAACAATTTAAATTGAAATCTACATTTTTATGTACTGCTTGTGTTACTCCTTTTAATTGCAATGGGGATAGCATAGATTATAGCAGTTTGCAGCGTTTACTGACAATGCAAGTTAAAGCTGAAAATGGCGTAGTGTTGCTGGGTAGCACAGGTGAGAGCCTATCGCTTACTGATTCTGAAAAACGCGAGTTAGTTGAATTTGTATGTAAGCTAAAATTAAATACAAAAATTATAATTGGCGTACCAGGGGTGAATCTATATCAGGCTCTTGAATGGCTTGATTTTTGCAAGGGTATGCCTATTCACGGCTATCTAATGACAACTCCCATTTATGCAAAGCCCGGAATTATGGGGCAGACTTTATGGTTTGAAAAGCTGCTTGAGAAAGCACATGTGCCGGTTATGTTTTACAATATTCCATCAAGAGCAGGAGTGAGTCTTCACGCTGAAACTGTACGCAACTTATCCAGCCACGAAAAATTTTGGGCTATCAAAGATTCAAGTGGCACTGTTGATACTTTAGCTCAGTATAAGAAAGTTGCACCAAATATTGAGGTCTTTTGCGGAGATGATAATATGATATCTGATATGGCCGCTTATGGTGCGGCTGGCCTGGTTTCCGTTGCTGCCAATGTTTGGCCACGCATAGCGCATGAATACGTTAAGAAGTGCCTCAATGGCAGGAACCCTCAGGCAGATATCTGGCAACAGGCTTGCGAAGCGTTATTTATTGCCAGCAACCCAATACCCACTAAAGCACTGCTACATGATATTGGACTCATAGAACACAAAACTGTCCGCCTACCACTTAGCACAGAAGACTTACCGTCTATTGAAATGCTAAGGCAAGCCAATAAAATGATTCTTGGATGGAAAGAATTGGCTACTCTCTAAATAGTCTTGCAACTTTGATTTAATATACAATCCAAGTGTCATTTGAACACTCCCAAACTTATCACTTTATGCCACTGGTCTTCATCTAAAATCTCTACACCTAATTCCACTGCCTTTTTATATTTGGATCCTGGTTTTTCTCCTGCAATTAGGTAGTCAGTTTTAGCAGAAAGATGTGAGCTGACCTTTGCTCCCAGAGTTTTGGCTCTTACTTTTGCCTCTCCTCTACTCATAGCAAGTAGCTTACCAGTAAACACTATAATTTTATTATTTAAAACAGAGTCACTAGAGTTGGAGCTCACAGGAAGAATTTGAAGACAAGCAGTAAGATCATTTAACATTTTGATGTTATGTTCCTTAGAAAAAAATGATTCCAAAGATTCAGTTACTTTTTTTCCTATGCCGTCTATACCTACTAGCTCAGTATTATCTGATGACAGTTCAATCATCGAATTATACCAATTATCATAAGAAACATAATAATCTGCAAGCAATTCTGCTGCAACTTGGCCAATAAATCTAATACCTAAAGAAAATATAAACCTATCTAGAGTTATTACCCTTCTGCTTTGTATAGCATTTAATAAATGAGCTATTGATTTCTTGCCCCAACCAGACTGTTCTTCCAGATTAAATTCATCCAATCTTTCTTCTAAAGTAAAAATATCGGGAATTTGTTTTATCAGACCAAGGTCGTAAAAAAACTCTATCTGCTTATCACCAAGGCCAACAATGTCAAATGCATCTTTCGATACAAAATGCTTTAGTTTTTCTATTATTTGAGCTTTACAGGCAAATTCCTCAGGACATCTTACTGCAGCCTCTCCCTCAACCTGACGTACTTTACTACCACATTCAGGGCATACTTCAGGAAACACAAATTCAGGTGTATTTGGAAGACGAGAATCTCTGCTTACTTCAATGATCTGGGGAATTACATCCCCTGCCCTTTTGATTGTTACAATATCTCCCTCTCTTATATCTTTACGTTTTATCTCACCTTGGTTATGCAGACTTGCTCTACTAACTAGCACCCCACCAATATTGACTGGCACTAAATCTGCAACTGGAGTTAAAACCCCTGTTCTGCCCACCTGTATAAATATCTTATTTAACTTTGTTTTTGCATAAACCGCAGAAAACTTGTATGCAAGTGCTGAGCGCGGTGCTTTGTGAGTATTCCCTAGACGATTTTGTAGTACCAAATCATTTACTTTATAGACTATTCCATCAATATCATAATCCAAGTTATAGCGACAGTTATAGACTTCGTTATAGAACTTCAGCATTCCATCCAAACTACTCGTTAAGGACTGATGCTCATTTATGCAAAAACCAAGTGCCTCAAGCTTATTTAGTACCTCACTTTGACTTTTCTCTGCTCCACCAATCAAAGAATAAGCAAAATATCTAAGAGGTCTGCTTGCTGTAATGTTTGCATCCAATTGCTTTAGAGAACCAGCGGCTGCATTTCGAGGATTGGCAAATTCATCGTTTTCATTTAACTTTAAAAAGTCGCTGTTGCTGATGTATATTTCACCTCTTACTTCTAGTCTTCCTTGCACACCTTGCAAAAACTTAGGAAAGCCTTTTATTGTTGCAACATTGTGAGTGACATCTTCTCCTACAAAACCGTCACCTCGAGTTGCAGCTTTAACAAATCTCCCATCCTCATAAATTGCAGAAAACGACAACCCATCAATTTTTGGTTCACATAATATCTCTATTTTGTCTTCAATTAAAAACCTCTTTATTTTAGACAAAAATTTCTCTACACCTTGTTCATCATAAGCATTCTCAAGGGAAAGCATAGGTTCTTGATGTTCCACCTTAGAAAACCTCTCATCAGGTGGAGCACCAACACTATCTTGTGTTGCATAAATTTCTGGCTCTATTTCAGCTAACTTTTTCTTCAGTTCATCATATTCAGCATCACTTATTTCTGGCTTATTTTTTTGATGATACAAAACATTATGATAATTTATTTGATCTTGCAGTTTTTCTCTCATCTTTTCTAAGTTAGTCATGATACCAATATAATGCTACATTAGCCTTTGTCGTCAAGCCATGAATTTTCTTGAATTCATCATATGGTCTCAAACATCAAAGGTGCCACAACGCTATAGCCATACTTATTCTTCTTTTGCTCAATTGTATTAGCAGATCTCGCTTGCTTTAGCCGTACATTTATATAAAATTAAAATAAATTAGAGTAAACAATATTGCTGTTTAAATGCTAACAAGATTCGCTCCAAGCCCAACTGGCTACCTCCACGTAGGAAACGTACGAACTGCCTTGGTTTGTTGGATGTACACACGCAATCAAAATGGAAAATTTTTACTCCGTTTTGATGATACTGACCTTCAGCGTTCAGATGTCAAATATATAAATGATATCATACAAGATTTAAAATGGATTGGTATCAATTGGAATGCAAGTTTCAAGCAATCAGAGCGCTTTGAGCGTTACAATGAGGTGTTTTTGCAGTTAATAAAAGAAGGGCATATTTATGCATGCTATGAAACAAGAGAAGAGTTAGAAATTAAACGAAAATTGCAGTTAAAACAAGGACTTCCCCCGGTATATAACAGAAGCGCGTTACTTCTAACTGAGCAAGAGAAAATTCGTTATGAGCAAGAAGGAAGAAGACCACATTTTAGATTTAAGTTGGATAGAAATGAAGTTGTTAAATGGAATGATAAAGTTAAAGGTGAAATAAATATTGCAACCAGTAGCATAAGTGACCCCGTGGTAAAGAGAGAAGATGGAATGTACACATACATGTTACCTTCTGCTATCGATGATGTTGACTTTAATGTAACCCATATTGTACGCGGGGAAGATCATGTAACTAATACCGCAGTGCAAATTCAAATGATTAAAGCATTAAAAGCGAAAATCCCTACATTTGCTCACCTTTCTCTGCTACATTTTGATGATAGCAAGATATCCAAGCGAGTCGGTGGGCTGGATATCAAATCTATAAAAGAAGATGAAATTGAACCGATGGCACTAGTTAGTTATTTAGTGAAGCTTGGAACATCCAATCCAATTGAAGCTTGCGCCTGTATGCAATCTTTGATTGATTCATTCGACATTAAAAAATTTAGCTCAGCATGTACGCAATTTAGCTTGAGTGAAGCATACAAGCTAAATAGCAAAGTGCTGCAACAAATGCCATTTGAAATGGTGCAAGACCGTTTAAGTCAAATTGGAGTGTACTCCTCAGAGTTTTGGTATTTTATAAGGAACAATATAGAAAGGTTTTCTGAGGTGGCCAAGTGGTGGAAAATATGCAAATCCGATATAGAGCCTGTGATTCTTGATAAGGAGCTTATAAAAATTGCGTTCAATGCATTGCCCCAAGGTGATTGTAATGAAAACACGTTGTCAGAATGGGTCAAAACTATTCGACAAACAGTGGATATAAAGGCAAAAGACCTATTTACGCAGTTGCGTTCAGCTTTAACAGGAACAGAAACAGGCCCAGAGCTCGCTAAACTATTAATTTTTATCGGCAAAGAAAATATCATTGCAAGGTTAAAAGAAAAGTGAAAACTAAAGAATTATAGCTAATGCAATCCCTACGTCATACCGCGATTCATTCGCGGTATCCCTTAGCCGCTAACAAGAGATCCCGCTAACAAGTAGCGGGATGACGGTTGTCGTTTAGCCATAAATATTAAGAAATTTACCAAATGAAAAAAAAGGCAAAAGAAGCCCCGTGGTTGGCTAATTACTTACATTATACTTTCAAGTATGGCGTTTTTT
>NZ_JAPQLE010000063.1:0-3308 GCF_028982185.1 Wolbachia endosymbiont of Drosophila baimaii
GAAAAACATTCCTCTATTCGAATCCTTTCGTCGTGCTGTTGATTCTTCCTTCCTATGACCTGTTTGGACTATTATGAGAAATGCTATACTTTGCCAAGCTTCTAATACTTTTTTTTTAATTTTACTTGCAGTTTTTATTGTTTTACTTAATGTTAACTCAAGCTTTAGAGGTATTTTATGGATCAGAAGGCAGATAAGTTTCCACAATATTTAAAAATGTTGTGCTTTGTTGAAATGTGGGAACGTTTCTCTTACTATGGAATGAGGGCACTTTTGGTCCTATTTTTGACTTCTCACTTAGGTTTCACTGATGAGAGGGCCTTTACTGTTTACTCATTATTTGCTGCAACAGGTTATGCTATACCAATACTTGGAGGTTTTTTAGCTGATAAGTTGATGGGATTCCGCAACATGGTATTGCTTGGAGGGATAGTGATGATAGCAGGTCATGCTTGCATGTCATTGGTT
The DNA here is from genome assembly GCF_028982185.1 of Wolbachia endosymbiont of Drosophila baimaii. NCBI lineage: Bacteria > Pseudomonadati > Pseudomonadota > Alphaproteobacteria > Rickettsiales > Anaplasmataceae > Wolbachia > Wolbachia endosymbiont of Drosophila baimaii. Next base: position 469 of record NZ_JAPQLE010000063.1, read on the forward strand.
AAGTTTGAACCAGGTTTTTTATATTTAGGTTTATCTTTAATAGCCATAGGTACTGGTATGTTTAAAGGAAACGCAACTAACTTACTTGGTTCATGCTATGGCAAAGACGATCCTGAACGTAGCAGAGGCTTTACTTTATTTTACGTAAGCGTGAATATTGGAGCAATATTGGCTTCTATTTCATGTGGTTATGTAGCCCACTTGTTTGGCTGGCACTACGGCTTTGGTTTAGCTGGTATTGGGATGTCTATAGGGCTAATCTTTTTTCTCAAATTTCAGAATCTTTTAGGAGATAGCGGCCTTTCTCCTTATCCAGAGCTTATGAATAAGCGCATATTAGGGATTAAAATTTTTGGTATAGTATTGATAGGAAGCTTTCTGTCATCATCAATACTTGCTAAAATGCTTATACATAGTGAATTTTTTACTAATATGCTCATATTTGTTGGAATAACAGCTCTGGGCATATTTATTTATATAATATCTAAGTTATCAGCAGAACAAAGACGAAGATTAGTGGCATTATCTATTCTTGTGGTATTTTTCTTGTGTTTTTTTGCTTTAGAAATGCAGCTTGGCTCTTTGGTTAACTTATTCACCGAAAGAAACGTTATTAACAATGTATTAGGTATAACAATTCCAGCTTCAGTTTCTCAAGCCATAAATCCTTTGTCAATTATAATATTTGGCTTTCTTTTTGGAACATACATGAAGTTTAAGCAAAAATATGCAACTTCCATGTTTACCCTTGGCCTTCTGACAATGGCTATGTGTTTTTTCACACTGTACATAGGATGTTTAAACTCTAACATTGAAGGTAAAGTAGAATACTTATATTTAATAATTGCTATCTCCTTTATGGGACTGGGAGAATTATGTATTGCTCCATTAGTCCAAGAACAAGCAACTACACTAGCCCCCAAAAACCTTAGAGGAGTAGTGATGGGTATAGTAATGCTATCATTAGCGTTTTCTAACCTAGCCGGAGTTGCAATATCAAAATTTATGTCAGTTCCTTCAGTAAATGGTAAAATAAATTATTTAGAATCTTTAGAAATATATAAAGAGGGTTTTTTAAAGGTGGGAATATTTAATTTAATGCTCGTTATTGTATTTTTATTCTTCTTCAATTTTATACATAAAGTTGTTACTAACTCATCTTGTACAAAAAATTGATATAGGTAAGCTCAAATTTGTAGGTTTAAGGTACCCGTTCAGCAGAGGTAGCAATTAAACTTTGTAACTTTTGAAAAAGATTATGATTGCATTTTTTCAATACTCTTTGCTTAAGACTTATATTTAACGCTGCTTAAAATCAGTGAAATGCACACCCCAGCAAACTACTCTGCCGAGCTTCCAACACTTTCACATTTACTATTTTGTCCCTGTATTTATCTTCAGGATCATCAATGCACACTGATTGCATATATGGGCTTTTACCAATAATTTGGTTTTGGTGTTTACCTTTTTTATCGCTAAATAGAACAGGTATAGTTTTGCCTACCATACTCTGGTTAAACTCAAGTTGTTGCTTACTAATTAATTTCTGTAAACGAAGAAGGCGCTCTGTTTTAACCTCTTCTGGTACTTGATCTTTTCTTTCCGCTCCCGGTGTGCCTAGTCTTGGGCTGTATTTAAAACTATAAGCCTGAGCATATCTAACTTTTTCTACTAATTTCATAGTTTCTTCAAAATCTTTTTCGGTTTCTCCAGGAAAACCAACAATAAAATCAGAAGAAAATTCGATTTCAGGTTTCAATTTGCGAAATCTGTCTATTATTTCCAAATACTCCTCTGCAGTGTGTTTCCTGTTCATCGCGTGCAATATTTTATTCGAACCAGACTGCACAGGCAGGTGAACAAACGGCATGAGCTTTGGCTCTTCCGCATGCGCCAAGTAGAGAGATTCATGCATATCTCTTGGATGAGAAGTTGTATAACGAATCCTCTCTAGCTTTTCAATTTTAGCAATATGACTAATTAATTTTCCTAAATCCCACACTTCCCCTTCGCACTCCCCATGGTAAGCATTGACGTTCTGACCAAGCAAATTGATCTCATTTGCCCCATTTGCAACTAATTTCAATGCTTCACGAAATATTTCATTCACTGGCCGTGAATACTCAGCTCCACGAGTATAGGGCACTACACAAAACGTACAAAATTTATCACAACCCTCTTGTATGGCAAGAAACGCAGAAGACCCCTGGCTATTGCCATAGCATTCATCTGGCAATTTATCAAACTTTGCAACTTCAGGAAAATCAGTGTTTATTACATGACCTTTACTTCTGCTTGCTTTGACTATCAGCTCCGGTAAGGTAGCGATACTCTGCGGACCAACAACAATATCAACAAAAGGAGCCCTTCTGAACACTTCTTCTCCCTCTGCTTGCGCTACACACCCAGCCACCACTATAGTCATTTCTTTTCGTAACGAATGAATCTTCCCAAGCTCTGAGTAAAGTTTTTCTGCTGCCTTCTCTCTAATGTGACAAGTATTCAGTATCACTAAATCGGCTTTCCCTGCATCACTAACAACGTTGAACCCCAAAGGTTTAATTACATTTTCCATTAAAACGGAGTCATAAACGTTCATCTGACAGCCGTAAGTTTTAATATATAGGCCTTTCATATTTGGTATGTCTTTTTCAAAATTTCTTCACCCTACACGTAAATGTCTAACAGACCAGCGCGTGACGCTAGTGAACTTGCTAGCACAATAGATTTTGACAAAATTATACGAAAAACTGGATCCCAGTGGGCTTTGTTGCATCGCTACTTATGAAAGGCTAACTATAATTAGGATTATAAGCAACTTATTGAAAATCTTGTTTTTT
>NZ_JAPQLE010000064.1:0-2889 GCF_028982185.1 Wolbachia endosymbiont of Drosophila baimaii
AAAACATTCCTCTATTCGAATCCTTTCGTCGTGCTGTTGATTCTGCCTTCCTATGACCTGTTCGGACTATTATGAGAAATGCTATAATTTACACTTCAGAGTTTATCTGCTTTAAAGTTTACTCTATTCTGTTTCAGCATTTGTCATAAATCCTTAATTATTTCTGACTTTTTAGTTCAGTTTTTAACCATTCTTTCCTTAACTTAATGGCAGTGACAATAAGCCTATCTATCATTCTGATGTGATTTCAGTTTTTTTTACATGCAAACTTTCTAATCCCACCTTGTAGTTAGGGTAAATTAGAGAGACATTAAGATCTTTTTTAATTTTAACATTACTTACTTTTTTTGATCCTAAATAAAAACTCTGTGCATAATCTGGTAGGGAAGAAGCCTCAATTGGTTCTGGAGGGCTAACATTGAGAAGTTTGGTCGCATATATTACCACTTCAGATTGTGTAGTGGGTAAATCGTCTGCACAATTGTATATTTCACCAGGTTTTATGTTTTGCATGGAAGAAAATAAAATATTCGATATATCTTCAACGTGAATACGAGAAAAAAAATGCCCTTCTTTTTTCACATTTCTTGCTTTGCCAAGCTGCAAGTCAATTAACACGTTCCTACCAGGACCGTATATTCCAGCTAAACGAAAAATATGTACAGGCAGTTTGCTATTCAGCCACCTCTTTTCAGATCTAAGGCGCTTTTCTCCTCTGATTTCTATAGGTTTTGTTTCAGATTCCTCATTCACCCAATTACCAGAGTGATCACCATAGACGCTAGTTGCAGACAAATAACCAAACCATTTAACATTTTGCAGGCAATCACCGTATCTCTCCACAACATCATCACCATCTGGAGGAATAGAAATTAAAACGTGCGTTGCGCTTTTAAGCAGATCTTGGCTAACCTTCTCATAATTAAAGAGGATTACATTTTGTATATCTTTACTTCTTGATGTGCCACTGACTTTCCAACCTAAGTTCAGTAATTTTTTCGATAAAAATTTAGCTACATATCCATAACCAAAGCAAAACAAGTGCATGAAAATTAATTTTTAAAATTCTTCTTGATAAATTCTACTCCTAATTTTATTCCCTCTTCATTAATAATATGCCCTAATGCATGAATTGGGTGTCCTTCAACATTTACTCCATTTTCTTTCAGAGCTTTAACCGCTAAGTCGAGGGACGAAAAAGGTACCACGTCGTCAGCATCACCATGGATAACACATATGTTAGGTTTTGACTTGATCTCTGGTGCAGTTTTTGAAGGTGAAAGAAATCTACCAGAGTATGCAACAACTGATGCACAGGATTGAGAGCGGGTAAGAGCTGTATGTATTGCAAGCATTGCTCCTTGAGAAAATCCAACTAAAGAAAGTTGCGTATCTTTTAAATTAAGCTCCTTTAATTTTGTATCAATGAAATGATTTACAATTGATGTAGCATTTTTTACTCCATTATATAGCGCTTCCTCACTACGATCTTCCAAGCTGAACCACTGATAACCATCACCTATTTCTCTTTCAAACGGAGCATTGGGTACTGCAAAATATGAACCCAGTAAAAACTTGCTCATAACTTTAGCAAGGTGAATGAAATTATCGCCACTTGAGCCCCAACCATGTAAAAAAATAATCAAATTTTTCTTATTTCCACTTGCACAAATTTCTGGGCCTTTAAGTTCAATCATTTCTTTTCCTTTTGCATTTATATTTTTATTTAACACTAATTTTCAAATTTGTAAAAACCCATGTGCAATTATGTACACTAGCTCATAACTGTATGAACATTGCAATTTGCAGGCAATTCGCGTGGCAGATGAAAGTAGCTGACACTGGAATCCAGCTTTTGATCGAAAATGTTGCATAGTGCACAATCAATTTTTCTGGATCCCAGATACTGTCTCTGCTGTCAAACAAATTATCCAACAAAATTACAATTAAATGGTTGATTATTTTTAAGAATACCAAAAAAGACATGCATTAATTTTCGCATTAACGCAAGAACTATGACTTTTGGACATTTGCCTTTACTTGCTAGACGCTGACAAAACTTTTGAAAATGATTATTATGGTTTTTGACTACTATAGCTGGCATATAAAGAGCTTTTCGAATACGCTCAGATCCTATTTTGCATATGCAACTTCTCTTACTTACTGACGATCCCGATTGATAATGTCCTGGATTTAGACCAGTAAAAGCTGTAAATTGTTTAGCATTGTCAAAGTTATCAACTGATGGCATTTCTGCGACAACAGCAACAGCAGTAAGATATCCTATACCTTTTATAGTCTTAAGGTTTTCCACCATATTTTTTAGATGTGGATAGTTATTTATATGCTCATTAATTTCTTTTTCGAGAACAATAATTTGCTCCTCTATTGCCAAAATTACTTTAGATATAGCTTCTTTGCAACTGGAATGCATATTTTTGTTTTCCAAGCGATTTGTCTGTTGCACCTTATCATCTTTTAGCGGTTGCATGCAACGGTAAAGCTCCCTCAAATGCCTCATTTCAGGTGCAATGGGCTTCCAAAGAGCAGGTTTGTTGGCGATACAAAATCTAGCTATCATAGCTGCATCTGATTTATCTGTCTTATTTCTGAGCAGCTCACTTTTGCCAAAAGCTTTGATTTGGGCTGGGTTTACTATACTGACATTATGTCCTAAATCGTGCATAAAAGTAGCCAAATCTTCTCCATACCAACTAGTTGCTTCAAGACATAAATGAGTAAGATTTGCTCCATGGCCATTGCACCAAATTACAAGTTTTGCAAAACCATCTTGATTATTTTGAAAGACTTTGTGTCGTTTTTTACTGTCCACTAACAAACAAACATCAAATTTCTTTTTTGAAATATCCACACCCAAAATAGCATTTA
>NZ_JAPQLE010000065.1:0-14171 GCF_028982185.1 Wolbachia endosymbiont of Drosophila baimaii
AAAACATTCCTCTATTCGAATCCTTTCGTCGTGCTGTTGATTCTGCCTTCCTATGACCTGTTCGGACTATTATGAGAAATGCTATAATTAGCCAACCACGGGGCTTCTCTTGCCTTTTTTTTCATTTGGTAAATTTTTTAATATTTATACGGAAGGTGTCATCCCAGTGCTTGACACTGGGATGACACCGAAGGGGCTACTCGGATGACACCGTCATAAAGGAACCAGTGTCAAGCTACTTGGATGACACCATTATAAAGTGAACCAGTGTCAGCTACTTGCACCTGCCACCTGCAAATTGCAATGTTCGTGCAGTTGTGAGCGGTACAAGTTTAGTCCATATACCTTCCAAGCATAATACGCTCACGAAACTTTAATGCAATAGCTTGATTTCTACTAAAAGACAGCATTATGCCAAGTGCAATGCTCGAAGATAAAAGAGAAGAACCACCATAGCTAAGTAACGGCAAGGTTATGCCGGTGGTTGGAAAAACACTCAATGTTACCCCTATGTTTATTATGAATTGTGTGATGAATTGCATTGAGATACCGAGAATCACTAACAGATTAAATAATTCATTTTCCCTATATGCAACGTAAAGCAAGCGGGCGGAAATGATGCCAAATAACATCAATGTGGCTAAGCACGTAATCAAACCAAATTCTTCTGCTAAAACAGAAAACACAAAATCTGTATGGCAATCAGGAAGAGAGGCTTTTACGCTACCTTCACCAGGTCCAACTCCAGTTAATTGACCTCTTTTGAATGCTTCTAATGATTTTGTGACTTGAAAGTTATCGCGTTGCGTAAAAAAGACAAAATTGTAAATCCTTTGCTTTATATGTGGGAGGCATAAGTAAGCTATTGTAGTTCCAGTTGTGGCCATTCCTATTATGCATAGAAAGTATAAAAATGGTATACATGCAATAAACATTTGACCGATAAAAGAATATGTTAAAAGCATAGACATACTGAAATCAGGTTGCAAAAGTAACAACACAAAAACTAACAGAAATATTATGATTGATATGTGTATTTTAAACTTCATTTCGCTGGCCAAGATACTAGCTATAACAACAGAAAAAAATGGCCTTACGAACTCAGATGGTTGAACTGAAATTTTGACAATATGTAACCATCGTTTCGCACCTTTTACCTCTATACCAAGTATTATCGCAGTTGCTACTAGAATAGTAAATAAAGCGAAACCTGCGAATGAGAGGTTAAGTATAGTTCTTGTGTTGAGAAAAGAAAATGTCACCAAGGTAATTAGTGACAGGACTATATAAATTGTATGGCGCCGTATAAAATAATCCTGTGGTAGAAAAAGACGCTGCGCAATTACAGGGCTTGCTGAATAAACAAGAATGAAGCTTATAGTGAGCAAAAAAAACACTGGAAGGATGAGATAATAATCCAGCGTTCTATACCAGAGTTTAATATTCATTTTGTTCCAATGTGTAATGCCACTATTCCATAGCTCATATTATGAAACTCAACATTCTTAAAACCTACCTCTTCAATCTCCATTTTAAAATCAGCCTGAGTTGGAAATTCTCTGATGCTCTTCACTAAATATTCATAAGAACTCTTGTCTTTAGCAACTATGCTGCCAATTTGAGGAATTACTTTAAATGAATATAAGTCATAAAGTTTGGTAAATATCTCATTTTGATAGTGCATAGGGGCAAATTCTAAGCAGATAAACTTTCCATGTGGTTTTAATACCCTGTGCGCCTCATTTAAAGCCTTCTTGCGGTCAGAAACATTTCGAATGCCAAAAGCTATTGTGCAATAATCAAATTCGGAGTCTTCAAATGGTAAACTTTCTGCATTTGCACATACCCAATCAAAATTAATTTGGTTTAAATTTATAGCTTTATCACGTCCTCTGCTTAGCATATTTTGATTTATATCGCACACTGTAACCTTAGCACTTGGCTCTTTTCTTACTATTCTTATTGCTATATCTCCAGTTCCTCCAGCAACATCTAAAACCTTAGAGTTTTTTGTAAAATGCACACTATTTACCATCTTATCTTTCCATAATCTGTGCATTCCGAGGCTCATTATATCATTCATGGTGTCGTAGCGACTTGCCACGGAATCGAATACCTCTTTAACTAATTGCGATTTCTTCTTGATTTTTATAGTAGACATTACGTAAAGTCGCTCAACTCCTTTATAATTAGTAAAAATTAATTTGAATTAACGCAAATGTCAACGACAAGCCTTGAGCCTGTTAAAATCTTCTTCAGCGTGGTATGATGACCGAGTTAGTGGGCTTGATGCAACTACTAGGAACCCTTTGGAGTAAGCGATATATTTATAATGCTCAAATTCCTCTGGGGTAACATACCTATCAAGTTTTGCATGTTTTGGAGTTGGTTGTAGATATTGACCAATTGTAATAAAATCAACCTCAGCACTGCGCAAATCGTCCATAACCTGAAATATTTCCTCTTTTGTTTCTCCAAGACCAACCATAAGCCCCGACTTTGTGAAAACTTTAGGATTAATCTGCTTTACCATCTTCAGCAAATATAGTGAATGAAAATAGCGAGCTCGTGGTCTTATTTTTGCATACAATCTCGGCACTGTTTCAATATTGTGGTTATAGACATCAGGTGATGCAACAGCAATTGCTTCAAATGCTCCTTTCTTATTTAAAAAATCAGGAGTTAAAATCTCTATTGTTGTTTCTGAAGTTATCTTTCTAATTTCTTCTATGCACTGTATAAACTGATTTGCGCCACCATCTGGTAAATCATCACGATCAACAGAAGTAATGACAACATGTTTTAAGTTTAACTTTTTTATTGCTTTTGCTAAATTTTCTGGTTCATGAGGGTCTAACTTATCAGGAATGCCAGTTGCAACGTTGCAAAATGCACAAGCACGAGTGCAAACAGAACCGAGAATCATCACAGTAGCGTGACGTTTATTCCAACATTCACCAATATTTGGACATGCAGCTTCTTCACATACCGTATGTAAGTTATGCAGTTTAACGATGTTTAAGGTTTCATTGAATACTTCACCGGTCGGAGCTTTTGCTCTGAGCCATTGAGGTTTGTTATGCATCTGAAACGGCTAACTCTACCTCTTGCTTTACTAAAACTTTTTTCAATCTTCTTTTTATCTTCTGCGCTTTCTCACTTAGTTTAATCGTTCTTGTGTTGAGCAAAAAAGCATCTAAATCACCTTTGTAATCTATAGTTCTCAAAGTTCTTGTTGCCACACGAAATCTAAACTTTTTATTCAATATATCACTTGTCAACGTAACCTTATGTAAATTTAAAAGAAAGGTACGCTTTGTTTTACGATTCGAATGTGATACCTTATTACCAAAAGATTTTTTTCTATTTGTTAATTCACAAACTCTACTCACTTCAATATACCAAATTATTCTATGTACTTAGATTACCTTATATAGTCAAATAGTCAATACTCTCTTGCTTAATTTTTATACCATATACTGCTTTATAACCAAAAAATATCGTAATTTTTTCTATTATAAGAGAAATCATATGCTGAATTTCCAATGCTTTGCTGCCATTTGTTACTACCAGATGCAACACACCCGAATTTATATTCTGTGCATATGAGATCTTTTTCGGTTTTGTACACTCTGCTATTTCTTTCCCTACTATATTTCGCCAGTTTAAAATAAGACGTATTTCATTTTTGCTAATCTTATTTTTCATGCATTTTAATGCATAGTTTTCAATTATAGACTTTAATTTTTTTGGACCGCTGTGTTTGAGCATTTTTCTGTTTTGTTTCTAGTATAACTAAATAAGTAAGGTTTACCACTACATTGGATTTCTTAAAGCCCTGTCATTCCAGTGCGTACTGCACGAACATTGTAATTTGAGTCCACCAGGGAGGATGTCATCCCAGTGCTCAGACACATAGCTGTACGAACATTCATTTTTGAAGGTAAATTGCACAGCAAATGGTGTCATTCCAGTCTGGAATCCAGAAATTTTGCTTATAACTGAGCTGATGAGCTAAAGGTAGTTGTCTTACGCTAAAATAAACGTTTTTAATTAAGTTGCATAGAACCAGTGTCTGGGCACTGGGATGACACCCCACTGGTGGGAATTGCTCCCAAACTACAACGTTCGTACAGTTGTGTGCTCAGACTACTTGGATCCAGAAAAATTGATTGTGCACTATACAACATTTTCGATCAAAAGCTGGATGCCAGTGTCAAGCACTGGCATGACACCATTTGCTGTGTTTAACAAAAATAAATGTTCGTACAGTTGTGTAGCTGACACTGGGATGACAACCTTCTAACTGCTTTACAAACCTCTAGCCTCACACCGTAAAAGCAGTATTTTTATGCAAAACTTATCTCAACGTAGCACTTGCCAAGATCGTTCCATTTACCAAATTTTGTGCTGTCATCTTTGCCTCATAATTAACCTTATAGCTGTTTTAATTGTAATTAGTTAAATTATTATTAACTTGCCAGGCTAGATCCAAAAAATAGCATAATCAATATGCAAATTGTAATAGAAATCACGTTTGCGTATGGTTTATTGGTATGCGGTTAATCTTTCCTCAATCCAAGCTGCTTGAATAGCTTCGAGTATTTTTTTGTTACAGCGTTTTTCATCATCATCAAATTCCTCTAAACTCAAGACCTTTTTTTTAAGCTCAGTGAATCTGATACTAATTATATTCTCATTTGGAAATTTTTCCTCCAGAGCTTCCACAATATCTTCTACATCAAGCCATTTCATACTTTTTTGTATTTATCTGCTAAGTTAAATTGGTGCCCATGGGGAGACTTGAACTCCCAAGGTCGCAAAACCCACGGATTTTAAGTCCGCTGCGTCTACCGATTCCGCCACACGGGCTTTTTTTATCTATCTAGAGTAAAACTCTACTACTAAATTGACTTCCATGTCTGCTGAATAAGGAACCTCAGAATATTGAGGTGACCTCAAATACTTCACTGAATGCTCTTTACTATCTGCTTCTAAATAATCCGGAGCCTTGCGCTCTTGTTTTTGTTCAGCCTCTACTACTACAGGGATTTTTGCTGCCCTTTCTCTTATTTTTATTATATCACCTGGCTTCACTCGATAACTCGATATGTTAACCACCTTATCATTAACTGTAACGTGCTTATGAGATATGAGCTGCTTTGCTGAGTAAATTGTTGGAACAAGACCAGAGTGGTATAAAACAGAACTTAATCTCGATTCTAAGATACCGACAAAATTATCAGCCGTATAACCCTTTCTGTTATAAGCATCTAAAAATGTACGTCTGAGCTGCTTACTTGAAATCGCATAGTAAAACTTAAATTTCTTATGCGCAGCAAACTGCTTACCAAAGTCGGATAACTTCTTGAATCCAAGAATACCATGTTGACCTGGAGGGTATTTCCTTTTGTTTACTGGGTCTTTAGCTCTACCCCATAAATTTACACCAAGTCTACGGCTAATCCTATACTTTCTAGTGATAACAGTTGTCATATAAAAACTCTCACGATTTAACTTTAGATTATTAAGGATTTTAGCACTCAGTGTCAACTTGTTTTTGCTGATATAATCTTTTATACTTCATTTTTAAGTTTTTCTATGAATCATTCACATTTGGAATCTATGGCAAACGCCATCCGTTTTTTATCAATTGATGCAGTACAAAAAGCAAACTCTGGACACCCAGGTATGCCACTTGGCATGGCAGATGTTGCAACTGTTTTGTTTGCTAAATATCTGAATCATAATCCTGATGATTCTAAATGGTTCAATAGAGATCGCTTTGTTTTATCAAACGGTCATGGGTCAATGTTACTATATTCAATATTATATTTGACGGGTTATATTAGCATAGATGAGCTAAAAAACTTCAGGCAAATGGGATCCAAGACCCCAGGTCATCCAGAGTTCGGCTTGACTTCCGGGGTAGAGGCAACAACAGGCCCGCTCGGTCAGGGGTTTGCCGCTGCTGTTGGCATGGTACTTGCTGAATCGATTCTTAAAGAACAATTTGGAGATAGCTTAATTAATCACTACACTTACGTGATGCTAGGGGATGGCTGTCTTATGGAAGGAATAAGCCATGAAGCAGCATCACTTGCTGGGCATCTTAAATTGAATAAGCTTATAGCTCTTTTTGATGATAATGATATCTCTATAGATGGCGCTACTTGTCTTTCCTGCTCTGATGATGTAGAGAAACGCTTCTTAGCGTATGGATGGAATGTTGACAAAATTGATGGCCACGATTTTGATGCCATATCCTTTGCAATAGAGCAAGCAAAAAAGTCTGGTAAACCTACAATGATCTGCTGCAAAACCATTATCGGAAAATTTTCAAGCCGTGCTGGCACATCCTCTGCTCACAGTGGTGCTTTTTCGGAGGAAGACATAAAACAGATGAGAGAGAAATTAAACTGGAATTATGAACCATTCCGTGTACCAGAAGATGTGAAAAATGCCTGGAAGAAAACTGTTGAGAGAGCAAAACAAAACTACACGATGTCATTCCAGCGCGTGACCAGGAAAGAAGAAAAAGAATGGATCCCAGTGTCAAGCACTGGGATGACAAAAGAGAATGCTGGGATGACAGAAGAGAATGCTGGGATGATAGGGTATCATGCAGAACTTCAAAGACGGTTAGATAAACGTCTACCAGATAATATCGATAGTGTTTTGGCTGGTCTAAAGAAACAAATATGTGAGCTAATGCCAAACGAAGCTACTCGATCTTCTTTCGGCAGAGTAATGGAACTTTTAACTGAGTCTATGCCGGAATTAATCGGCGGTTCTGCTGATCTTACTGGGTCAAATTGCACTAAATATAAGCACATGCAGGTAATAGATAGTAATAATTATAGTGGTTCTTATGTCTACTATGGAGTGAGAGAGCACGCTATGGCAGCATGTATGAATGGTATGGCACTTCACGGCGCGATTCTTCCTTATGGCGGCACTTTTTTGGTATTTTCCGACTACTGTCGTCCTGCTATACGTCTTTCAGCTCTGATGAAGCAGCAGGTTATGTATGTCATGACTCACGACTCAATTGGAGTGGGAGAAGATGGCCCAACTCATCAGCCAATAGAGCATTTAGCTTCTTTGCGTGCTATACCAAATCTATATGTTTTTAGGCCAGCCGATGCAGTTGAAACTCTGGAGTGTGTTAGCATTGCACTCGAAAAGAAAGAATCTCCAGCACTGTTTGTGCTCTCAAGGCAAAACGTAAGTTACATGCATTCTGATATCGATCAATCTGCTAATTTATCGAAGTTTGGTGCATATATTTTGTGTGAATGTTCAAAAGAATTAAAAGTGACGATATTTGCTACGGGGTCCGAGGTTGAAATTGCAGTTGAAGCAAGGGAGAAATTGCAGGAAAAGGGTATAGGTACAAGGATTGTTTCTATGCCATGCTGGAGGCTTTTTGACGAGCAAAGCGATGAATATAAAGCGGCAATATTAAATAATGACAGCATTAAAGTTGCAATTGAAGCCGGAAGTGAAATGGGTTGGCATAAGTATATAGGTTCAAACGGTATATTTGTTGGCATGAAAAGCTTCGGAGAATCAGCACCTTATAAAACACTTTATGAGTATTTTAATATCAACGCTGATCATGTGGTAAAATGTGTGTGTGAGAAGTTAGGTTGCATTCAGTAAACCTCTTGCATAACCATATGAAAGCCCACTCTTCTTTGTCATTCCAGTGCTTGACACTGGTTCCTTTATGACGACAGTGCCCAGAGGTGTCATCCCAGTGTCTGGGCACTGGGATGACAGGGGAAGATACTAGGATGACACCGTCATAAAGGAACCAGTGTCAGCTACTTGAATACATACCACCATGTCATTCCAGCGCGTGACGCTGGAATCTAGTAAACCTCTGGCTATATTATGTCATTGCCTTCTGAACTACTTGGTGATTCTAATACAACTGGTTGGTCAGATTCAGATGATGATTGTGTTGGCTCATCAAAACAAAATAACCATGAAAAAAACCCACCAAAAAATGATGCAACTAATGAAAAAGGCTTCATAAGTATACTAAACAAACTACCAAAAAAGAGCTCGGCTGTTCTTCTGTTTGTGCAGGTTCTGTGGAAGCAACAGGACCTACATCGTTGTCTTGTACATCAGTTCCTTGTTCTGCACTGGTGTTGCTGGTTTTTTCCCCTTTTTTGCTATTATCTGATTGTAGTTCAGTATCATCACCTACTCGTTTTTCTTCCTCTTGACCCCCTTCACTATCTGTCGATGATCCACCCGCTGAACCATCATCAGATTTTTCTGCTGGTTGCAATAGAGTTTTTATTCCTTCATCAGTGGCTAATTTGAAAGGAGTATTTCCATCTTCATTTTCTATATTAACATCTGCCCCTTTTTTTATTAAGAATTTTACTGTTTCCGCAGAGGCGTTTGCTGGACGATCTGCATAACCCATAAACACTTTATTTTTTGTAGCAAAATGTAAAGGAGTCCATAGATCGTTATCTTGTATATTAACATTCGCTCCTTTTTCTAATAAAAGTTCTGCTATATCCGTATAACCTTCTCTAGCAGCCCAATGCAAAAGAGTATGTCCATATGAATCTACTGCATCAGCATTTGCTCCCTTGTTTAATAAAGCTTTAACTATATCTTTATGGCTACTATTGTAATTATATTCCATCATACTCTGAAGAAGTGATTCCATTACTGTATCAACATTTGCTCCATTATTTAATAAAACTTCAGTTGCATCTTTATGACCATAGAAAGCAGCTTCAAATAAAGGAACCCTTCCATTTTTATCTGCTATATTAACATCTGCCCCTGTTTGTATTAGAGCTCTTACTATTTCTACATTGCCCTTTTTAGCAGCAAAATGTAAAAGAGTTTTTCCATCGTTGTCTATTGAATTAACGTTTACTTTTTTACTTAATAGACTTTGAACTTCCTCATAATTATCACTTTTAATGGCTGAATACAAAGCTTCGATGTCCTTTTGCGTTTCTTCTAGAATTTTTACTATATGTTGCCTGCCTTGTTGAGAGGCAAGATTTAAAGGAGTGCTGCGAGTATTATCTAGTGGAGTAACATAAATTCCTTTTGCTTCTAATAGAACTGTTACTATTTGCTGATCGTCAGTTTTAGCGGCTTCATGTAAAGCAGTCCTTCCATTTTTATCTGCTATATTAACATTGATCCCTTTTGCTTCTAATAGAGCTTCTATTATACTTGTATCGAGTGGTTGCGTTTTGTTGGCTTTGTCAACAGCAACATGTAAAAGAGCGCGTCCATCTTCAGACTGTGCATTAACATCTGCTTTGTTATCAATGAAAAGCGAGACCATATCTTTGTCTCCTTTGACAATAGCATGCCGTAAAGGAGTAAATCTGTTTCCATCTAAAGCATTAACATCTGCTCCTTCGCTTATTAGACGATTTACTTCATTAATATTATCTCCTTTAATAGCCTCAAATAAATCAGCATTTTGTGAAACTTGGCTTTCTTCTTCATCATTTTGCAATACTGGACTAGCATTATCTGTTTTTCCTGCATTTTCTAATAGAGTTCTTATTTCTTCGTTAGTAGTTAAATCTAAGGGAGTCTTTCCATCTTTATCTTTCGCATTAACATTTGCCCCTTTATCCAATAGAGCTTGCACCACCTGCTGATAACCACTTTCAGCAGCAAAGTGTAAAGGAGTCTTTCCTTTATCATTTTTTACATTAACATCTGCTCCTTCCCTTAATAGATTTTCTACTTCTTTCAAGTTGCCAAGCCTAGCAGCCAGATGTAAAGAGCTCTTGCAATATTCAGCTTCTTTTTCTTGTAATAGAGTCAACACATCACGTTCCATAGAATAATTGACATGAGCAACATCTGCTCCATTATCTAATAGAACTTCTATTATACTAACGTGACCATTTTTAGCAGCCCAATATAAAGAAGTATGCAAACCTTTAACTGCATTAACATCTGCTCCTTCACTTATTAGATGTTTTACTTCATTAATATCACCACTTTTAGCAGCCTCAAGTAAAGCAGTGTCTATTAATAGAGTTCGTATGTCCCCGCTAGGGGCTAAATTGAGAGGAGTCTTTCCATCTTTATCTACTGCGTTAACATTTGCCCCTTTATCCAATAGATCTTTTACTATCTCTGCATGGTTTCTTTGAGCAGCCCAATGTAAAGGAGTCTTTCCATCTTTATCTTGTGCATTAACATCGATCCCTTTTACTTTCAGTAGGGCATCTACTGCATCTTTACGGACATGTGCAGCAGCCCAATGTAAAGGAGTCTTTTCATCTTGACCTACTGCATTAACATCTGCCCCATTATCCAATAGATCTTTTACTATCTCTGCATCGCCATTCGTAGCAGCATAATGTAAAGGAGTGTTGTTATATTCATCTACTGCATTAACCTCAGCTCCTTCACTTATTAGACGCTTTACTTTATTAGTATTACCTTTGTATAACAGCAGAAAACCAATCATTATTTATACTTTGTAAATTACTCATCCCATACCTCCTGTAAAACTATATTGTTATGATAAAGTCGTTAATAATCTATGAGCTCTCACCCCCTGTAAAATTATATTATCATGATAAAGTCATTAATAACCCATGAGCTCTATGTTCCTGGATCACGTAAATAATGCCCGTGTTTTTCAGTACATTTGAGCTGGCTGTACATAAGAATTGCAATTGTAGAGCATGCTATTGTTAATAGTAAATTTGGTAAAATACCATGGCGAAAAAATTTTCCTACTATATATATTCCAATAGCCCCAAACATCATATTGCAGAATGAGAGAACTGCACTACCAAGCCCTATACCTTTGATCGTTTCTAAAGCAGAAGTTACGTTATTGCTTATTATTAATGCAAGTCCGATATTGGCTGGAATCCAGGCAACTTGAAGAATGAATATATTTAACTTGTCCGCGAAATAAAAATATACCAATAAACTATCGGATATTATCGGTAACACCAAACCTATTATTAGCATTTTGCTAACCCCTACTTTTGGTACATACCTTCTATTAATTAAAGTTCCAATTATGTAGAATATGACTATGATCGATATGAGGTAGCCAAAATACTGTACTTCAATGCCCATTGATTCAAATATGAAAGGATAGTTAGCAACGTATGCCCAAAGCCACATGAAAGTTAATCCATGAATGGCTGAAAACCCAAGGAAACGATAATTTCTAAATATTGATATATATTGCTTGAAGATATTAGTAGTTATGTTAGTTATACTGGTTTCATTTTTATTTACAGTGAGTGTTTCTTGTAACTTAAAGTAGATAAAAATAAGTATAGCAATTGCTGCGAGTGACATAATAAAAAACAAAAATTTCCAATGATAACCATGTGAAATTATATAACTGCCCACCACTGGAGCTATTCCAGGTGAGAGTGCCACAACCATATTTAATTTTGAAATTACTCTCGAGTATTCACTACCCGAGTACATATCCCTTATTGCTGCATACCCAACAACACCTGCAACACCAGCCCCTGCTCCTTGTATGAAGCGAATTAGTATCAAGAGCGCAATACTGTTGGCTATATAACACATGACACTTGCCAAAGTAAAAATTGTCATACCAATCAGCATCATTGGACGCCTACCATAATGGTCCGATAGTGGACCATAAATTAACCCAGACACCGCAAATCCAACTAGATTCAAGCTAATTGTAAGCTGCACTACACTGCCTTCTACTTTAAAATAATTGGCAATGCTTGGCAATGCAACTGAGTATAGGTCAGTTGCCATATCGACAATTGCTACAGACAATATCATAATAAGAGAGATGATATTTTGCGAAAGAGCTGTTTTCACTTAATGATTTACTGGATTAAATATACTTAATTATAATGTATTTTTTTCATTAGTATAAGTACAATGTTACATAGTAAACGATGTCATTCGAGTAGCGGACACTGAAATCTTAAGCTCAAATCATAAAAAGCACGAATTTCAATATCTTATCTTTGATTATTCACTTTAAGCTTTAAGCCTTCAACAGAAGATACATTTGCCTCACTTACTACCTTTAGTGGTGGTTCACCAAGGCTATGTTCCACTTTTGCTCTTTCCAGCTTATTGTCTATCTGTTTATGGTATAAATCTTCTCCTATCGTCCAAGATAGGTCATTATCTGTTATAGAAACGTAATTGCCATTGTTCTCTGGAAAAGCAACTGACTTAAATTTGCTTTCCTCTTTATTAATTAATTTATCATGAACTATTTTTATGGTATTAGCTTGACCTAAATTTAAATCTACCCCAAAATAGACAAGAGGTTGGAACATCTGTGGCCTGTATAGCACTTCTATCTTACCATTCCTTAAATCTTCTAAATGTTTTTCTAAATATCTTTCTAGATTTCGACCCCTATCTATAAATTTTTTCACTTCTTCTCTTGCTTCATTTTCCCCTTTTTTCTCTTTTAATTCTTTACACGAAGCATAAAACTTTGCTTTCGTTTTTTCCATAAATGAAGATACACGCTCTACTAACTCATGGCACATTTCTTTTTGATTTAGTATTTTACTTTTATATTGAGATAAGATATTAACTGCTATTCTTGGATGACTTATTGCAATTAAGTCATTATTTAAATTTGTTTTAACAATTCTTCCAGTATTCTTATCAACATGTGCTCCAACGCTGCCTAACAATATTCCTTCAGGAATTGTTATACCTTTCCCTATATGGGTGTCAATGGCTTTTAAAGAATCAAAATCTACATATATTGCACCTTTCTGTCCTGTCATTTTTTCTGAAAGAGCAAGAGCAATTAACCTAAAGGTATCTATTTCAATAGCAAAATATGTTCTTTGTTCATCTGTCATATCATACATATTTTTAAAGAAATCCTTAATACTGATATCCTTGCCATCTATCTTCCACCTTTGATCTATTTCGCTCCAGTCATACTGGTGTAAGTCTACAACGTGTACTCCCTGAATTTCTTTCAGTTCACGTTTTAAATCATCTATCTGATTCT
Source organism: Wolbachia endosymbiont of Drosophila baimaii (assembly GCF_028982185.1). Classification (NCBI taxonomy): domain Bacteria; kingdom Pseudomonadati; phylum Pseudomonadota; class Alphaproteobacteria; order Rickettsiales; family Anaplasmataceae; genus Wolbachia; species Wolbachia endosymbiont of Drosophila baimaii. The sequence continues at coordinate 13,019 of NZ_JAPQLE010000065.1, forward strand.
GCTCAAATCCCGGGCCATTTATAACCAAACATATGTCCCTCTCCTCTTTATTTTTTAACTTATGGTTTTTTATTATATCCAAGTAATTAAGAGCACTATTCTTACCATCTGGCAAAGATGCACCACGTACTCTTGGCACCCACGCTGGTATTATTGGTGCTTCATTTGATAACTTTTTCACATCACCGATCATTGTTTTGCCTCAACATATTAATATAACAGCAGTATAGTGGATTTTTAACGAAATACAAATAAAACGTTTGCAGTACTCAAAAGTTTAATATTTCCGCCTCCGTGTTATCCAATGAATCACCGTAAGTCACTGCTTTAAGGAAAAATCTTTTTCCTGGCTGCACTTCGAAAGATATTATTGAATCGTCAAGTAGAACAAATTTTTCACCTGCAGTGTGCTGATACTTTTTAGTGCCTTCTTGCCCTCTAATTAGGTTGCTAAGCTTATATTTATTTTTATCTATAAGTTCAGCATTTTGGAATTTTATTACCTCTTTTCCAACCAGTGCTAAATTGCTTACATTTATAGTACTAACGTTAGTGCTTGTAAAACCCTCTTCTGTCATCCCAGTGCCCAGACACTGGGATCCAGGAGAAATATGGTCAAGCGCTGGAATGACACCATGATAAATTGCTAGTTTCCCACTTAAATAATGGTCATATAAAGAACTCAATACACCAAAACGTAGCACTACTATAAGCCCCTCGTCGGTAGATTCCATTACATATCCGTAAGTAGACTGTTTATTTGTGCTTGCGATAGGCTTATAATCCTTATCGTTGTATGAAATAAAGAGTGTTGCTCCTTTCCAATTCTTTTCCTCATTAATTAAAGTAAAGCTTGCGTTATTACCTTTAATATGCGGTAAATCAATCATTTCTACGATGGTTTTGCTAATGTGAGAAGGAGGGTATTCCTTCAGCATAAGTGACCTTGTTGAAGGAAAAGAGAGCTTGTATATAGAGCAATCATAACCAACACCGCTTACTTGAATGGACATGCTTTCAAATTTTGTTTTTATAATTCTCACCGTATGCTTTTTCTCACCGTCTAATACCAATTCCCACTGCACAACAAACGGATAGATAACAATGGAAAAAAAGCCATACTATTGCCTTTCTTTCTCACTCCACAATTATA
>NZ_JAPQLE010000066.1:0-4727 GCF_028982185.1 Wolbachia endosymbiont of Drosophila baimaii
AAAACATTCCTCTATTCGAATCCTTTCGTCGTGCTGTTGATTCTGCCTTCCTATGACCTGTTCGGACTATTATGAGAAATGCTATAATTGATTGCGGCATTCATAATTTTTAGAAGTCCCATCTGAGCAATCAGTTAAATTTTCTCTTGCAAATTCACCAGTTAAGGCAGTAGTAAAACCTATATCATCTGACAAGCTGTTTTTATAGGAAAGGCCAGCAGCAATTAAATTGCTATACTGTAAGTTATTTTTTCCTGGAACATAACTGAATCCGAGTTGAAAGTTATAGATTTCAGGGGAGATGTAGTTAATTGATGATTGTTTTAACCCTAGTTCGAGTTCATTATAATCGCTATAAATATTGGGCTTGACCCAGAACACCTTGTCTTGATCATATCCAGGGTCACCATCTTTTTTATGATCACCGCGCAAATTTGCATAGTTTGTCCAATGACCATTTACTCCTCCAGCAGCTGCATAAATTTTTGAAGTGTTAATTAACATGCTCTGACCAACTAAACTTCTTTTACCATATTCAATTGATCCAAGTTCCTGGTTTTTTATGATAAAATACCATTCCTCCATGTCTAACTTTTCTATGTCTAACGCTTTTAGGTTTGCAATACCAGAAACCCCTGCCTTAACATTAACCCCCATTTGAGTATTTGGATAAACTTGCTGTAAATAAAGAAAGCGCAAGTATGAATAACTTGAAGTTTTATCCTTAGGCTTAGCATTGAAAGAATCTCTATTGAAGGCGTAGCCGAATCTCAAATTTATTTTTCCGTCTAGTTCTGCATAAAATATTTCCTTATCCAAAATTGTTTTAGAGTTAGCACTATTCTGCAAGAACAATGATGAAAGCAGTGCTACCAGGTAGTACTTTAACTTCATAAATAAACTTAAATCTTTATAAAAATTTAAGTTTAAACTCAATATAAATAAAAAACAACTTTTCAGAAGGCACCGCTGGTAGATTTTGCTGCCTGTTTTTGAGCTATATTCCCATAAATTATTGATACACTTGGTAATTTTTGCATTAATAACTGCTTATTAATGGCAGAATGTATACGATTAATTATTTTAGATGTACTTTTTACATCGCAGTTAATCAAAACAAAAAGCACTTTATTCTCATCAATATACCCTAGAAAATCATCACTACGGCAATTTTTATAAAAATGTTCTATGATAACTTTCAGTGCATTATTTGTCTCACTACAGCTACTATTTAAGCCAATCACTCCTATAGCTGCATTAATTTGATGTTGAAAGGCAAAATTTAATATAACGTATAACTCTAGAATAGTGGACTCATTGCCCGGTATATCGAATAAGTCATGGTTTTTATATTTCTTACCCATTAGATATTCATCTCTAAAGATTCCTAATTTATGGGACAAACTGATATCACGTATTAACACCTCATAATTTATTTTATTACTGGCAAATTGTGCAGTGCGGAAAACTTTTACTTTTGTCCTGATATCTTCTCCTTTAGCATCAGTTAAGGAAAAATCTATCACTTTAGGTAATATATCAAGTAAATCGTGCCCATTTTCGGTATACTCTAAATAATTCTTCATGTCGTCAGCTGCTCTTGCACTTAAAATATTGATTAACGGCTTATTAAGTAAATTCCCTTCCTCGTATTTTAACAAATTCCTTGCGGCTTGATTGAGCCCTAAAATTAACACGTTTTTTTTCTTATTATCCTGACAAACAGATACCACAGCATCATCTTTTCTTCTTGCAGTTATGAAATCATCCATACTTTCATTCTATACAGCGTATTTATAAGTATAATAAGATTATATTAAGATTTACTTACTTATTAATATGCTTGATTGGGTATAGGTAAAATGTCATATGGGATGGCTTTGTTGTAGAAGAATCAAGATTACTGTTTATAGACTTCAAGTTACTGCAAAAAATATTTTAAAACATAGTGATATCTTGACTTTACCTAGTTAATATTCCAAATTATAAAAAAACAGATAGTTCTATGACGACAAGTCTATTACAAGGCAAAAAGGGATTAATAACCGGAATAATAAATAAGAGATCAATAGCATACGGTATAGCAAAAACTCTCTCAGAGCACGGAGCAGAACTTGCAATCACCTACCAGAATGAAATAATAAAAGAAAAACTATCACCAATAGCAGATGAACTAAATGTGGAGCTAATATTACACTGCGACGTTTCAAATGAAAAAATCATAGATAACGCTTTCGAAATAATAGAGAAAAAATGGGGTACTCTTGACTTTTTGGTGCATGCAATAGCATTCTCCGATAAAAATGAGTTAGATGGTAAATATGTCAATACTTCACTGGATAACTTCCTCAATGCAATGCATATATCGTGCTATTCTTTTACTGCTTTAGCGCAAAGGGCTGAAAAAATGATGTCAAATGGTGGTAGTTTACTTACTTTATCTTATTATGGCGCTGAAAAAGTTATGCCAAATTATAACGTTATGGGTTTATGTAAAGCGGCACTTGAAGCAAGTGTAAAATATATAGCATGTGATCTCGGGCCACAAAATATCAGAATAAATGCAATTTCCGCTGGTCCAATCAGAACTTTAGCATCTTCTGGAATAAGCGATTTTCACTCCATATCAGAATGGAATAGAAATAATTCTCCGCTCAGACGCAATGTTACAATAGAGGATGTTGGCAAGGCAGCGTTATACTTATTAAGCGACTTAAGTAGTGGCACTACTGGAGAAATTTTGCACGTTGATTCAGGATATAACGTTGTGGGAATGAAGGTAGTTGACTAACAAAGCACTAGTTCCTTCGGGTTCATACACAACTCTATCAGGAGTTTTGTGACTGTGATTGCAGAAAACATCGAACATAAAATTCCTATTGATAGAGTGACAGAAAAGCCTCTTATTGCTCCACTGCCAATAATGAACATTATTCCTGCAGCAATTAATGTAGTGATATTTGAATCCAGTATTGTCTTTATAGCGTTTTTAAACCCTTCTTCAATAGCACGTTCCACTCTCTTGCCAGATTTGATTTCCTCACGAATTCGCTCAAATATTAAAACATTTGCATCCACCGCCATACCAACAGTAAGTGCAATACCGGCAATTCCAGGTAAAGTTAGAGTTGCTTCAAGCAGAGTGAGAATTGATAATATAAGAACTACATTAGAAAAAAGTGCAACAGAGGCCAATACACCTAATTTGCCGTAAGTGATGATTATAAATAAAGCCACGGCTATAATAGAGATTGTTGCTGCCATTTCCCCTGCCTTTATTGATTCTTCTCCAAGACTTGGGCCAATGTTTTTTTCTTCAATTATTTTAAGTGGTGCTGGCAGTGCTCCAGATTTTAAAAGTATTGCAAGTTCGCTTGCTTGTTTTTCAGTGAAATTACCGCTAATTTCTCCCTCTCCATTTAAAATTGGCTCACGTATTGTAGGTACTGTTAAGACTGTGTTATCCAGAACAATTGCAAAAGGTTTTCCCACATTTTCTTTAGTGATTTTTGCGAATCTTTTACTCGCTATGCTGTCAAATTTAAAATGCACTGTTGGTTTACCTAAGTGACCAAATCTAACTGATGCGTTAACCAGCGAATCACCACCTATTTCAGTTTTGCGGAATATTGGATAAGAATTACCTAAAGAATCCTTGAGCATGACAGTGGTTTCATAGTCTATATCCTGCACCTTGGCTATGTTAGTGTTTGCCAAATGAAAAGCTAGCTTAGCAGTTTTGCCAAGCAGAGATTTTATCTGCTTGGTATCTTCTACTCCAGGCACCTGCACTAATATTTTATTCTGCCCTTGTTTTTGAACGCTGACTTCCTTTGTGCCAAGTTTGTCCAAACGGCGCTGGACATTGTTTATTGATTCTGCAGCTACTTCACTGATCAAAGAATTTTTATAATGGGGTTTATACGAAATGAGAATCGAAGAATCTTTTCTATTTAGCTCTAAATTTGGATTTATCGCATTAATCAACACAGATGCTTTTTTATAATCATCAATATTATTTAAAGTTATAACGCTATTTTGTACGTTAGATTCAATATTTTTTGTTAGCAATGTCTCTTTTATTTCGTTAGCTAGCATGCTTAGCTTTTCCTTAAAATAGAAGTCTAAGTCTATGTTTAAAAGCAAAGATGCCCCTCCTTTCAGGTCAAGGCCTAAGTTTATTCTTTTTTTCGAAATAAAAAGCTTATTATCAAAGAAATTTGGCAGTGTTATGTATAAAGCAAATAAACAGATGCATAATACTGAAAAAGATTTGACTATAAGTCTGTTGTACATAAGTTGTAGGTTTAAAATTGTAATAATTGATTGTAAGTTAAAAATAGATTTTTGTAAAATTCTCTATTTGACCTTACCCAGAAAAAGTAGAGAGAAAGTTAAGACGTTTTTATCATGAGAATAAATTGTGCAGGAATGCAATAGTTAATAGTAGAATGTCTACGTTATTTGTTATAAAAGATTTCTATGTATTCAAATATGGCAGTTCTGGTTTGTTGAGCGAGAAGTATCAATAAGCAGCTCCCTTTTAAGTGAACTTTTCTGCAACAGAGTTATCGTAACAACAGCCCTTATGGCTCATGCTGGAAATGATGTTTTTTGTATTCAATAGAAATTGGTAATTTTGAGAGGTATACTGTGACCCTTGATCGCTATGTAACAGCAGATTTTTATCGGGTTTGCGTTTATCAACGGCCATCAATAAAGAATCT
>NZ_JAPQLE010000067.1:0-5992 GCF_028982185.1 Wolbachia endosymbiont of Drosophila baimaii
TATAGCTAAAGTGACTTAGGTTCTCTAATTGCACATAAGTCAACAATAATTTTCACACAAATCAAAACAGCATATCTTCTCCATAATCCTTGGTAATTTTATATAAGTTAAAAGTAGCATATGGTTCTCTCCGCGGTCTGAGATGACAATAAATTTGTCAAGCCGCATTATACTTGTTAGGCGGAAGTGGACGGCAACATGTTTACCACGAAGTCTAACTAAGTTCTTGCTTGTCCCTTCCATCGGCATTGCTATCTTTATTTTCAATAAAATTATTGTCCTATGCTCTTTTGATGTTTATTGATAATAAAATTCTGTTTTATGAACCAACATCCTATGCATAATTACAGCTAATTTTCTTGCTACTGCTACAATTGCTTTTTTCATTCCTTTTTTCTTCGCAACCCCAGTTTTTTAATTTAAATGTCCTCTTGGTAACTGTAAGCATTGTTTGTGCAGCTTCATATAACATACTTCTACATTCCGCTGGTCCCATCTTTGATATGCTGCCATGCCGATCAACTTCTCCAGAAGAATATTGCCTTGGTGTCAACCCTATATATGCTCCAACTGTATCAGATTTCTCAAACCTATATGGGTTATCAATTGCAGCTTTATACGTCATTGCTACTATAATCCCCACTCCTGGAACAGTAGTTAACAATTTACAATCATCGTCTTTTTCACCTTGTTCTGAAAGCATTTTGTCAAGCTTTCTTAATGACTTTCCTATTGCTTCCAAACTACAAACTAACGCTTCAATTGAACTCCTACTGATTTCATCCAAATTATTTATTGCCTCTTGTATTCTTAAAGCGAAAGTTTCAAATTTTGATCCTTTACCGACCATGTATCTTCAACAACCCTCTTATTGTTCCAATAACCTGCTGTTTGCTACACATTAGCTGTCTTCTGCTTCCAAGCGCTATTTTAATTTGACAACTGATTTTACTAACACTTCTCATCATCTGCGCTATACCCCTCGCATCGTTTTTATCATTCTTATTGATTCTTGCAGACAACGCTGCTGCCATATGCTTTGCATCTACACAAATTACTGGTAATCCAAAACTCCTTAACTCTTTGCACATTGATATTGACAACTGTCCACTTTCTATTCCTATGGATTCGTATTTTTTGCCTTGGCTAATCTGCTATTGCCTTACTTTCGCTTGCAACAACTTCTTCCTTAACAATTTTTCCTTTCTCATCAACGATACTTATAAAAGTTTCTTTTAATGAGATCGCTATAATATTTCATGACCTACTGTAAAAGTTTAAATTATTTTTGAAGAACCAATTCATTGAATTTGTTACTTCGTGCTAAAATAATGGACTCCATCATTCAATTGCAATTACAGTATGTTTAGCTATAATTTGAAAAACAAAAATTCGTCATTCCGCTACTATTTAGAGGGATCTAGAGATACCGCGAATGAATCGCGGGATGACGGTTCGTGGTGGCATGACGATAAGCTCGTCATCCCGCTACGTGTTAGCGGCTGAGATAACGCGAATAAATCGCGGGATGACGTGTTGCTTGGGTCAGCTATAGAAGCAAAACTCATCCTTTTGGAAGAGGAGGAGATTTTTCCGAAACCTCAGTGGGGATTGATTTTGGATCTGATAATTCTGTATTTACCTTGATTGGCTCTAATGGAGTTTTCTGCTCTTCTGGTTTATCGTCTGGAATTGGAACAGGCCAATCCATAATGTTTTGCGGTATAACTTCTGCTTCTTTAGCTTCTTTTTGACCTGTTGAAGATGATGCATCAACTCCTGCATTTTTGGTAACTTCTTGTTTTAATTGTTTATTTTCTTCTTGTAATTGCTTTAAATTTTTCTTTAACTCGTCAATCTCTCTTATTTTTTGTTTTAATTGTTCAGATATAGTTAGTTTGTCTCTAGTCAATTTTTTGTTTTCTTGTCTTAACCCACTAGCTATTCTGCTTGAGTTGTTGTTTACAGCTTGTATACCTTGGTCTTGCTGCTGCATGCTTGTTCCTCTACTTTCATATTCAACTTCAGTTTGAGTTGCCTGACCTTTTTCCTGCTGTAATATGTTCTGCAGTTGCTCTAGACTCTCTTTGACAGACTTTAGCTCTTTTTGTAACATGTCTTCCTTTCCTTTATAACTCTCTTCAAGTTTCGCAAGTGTGGATTTTAAGGAGTCACGTTCTAATCTTAGATCCTCAAGCTGCTTTGCCTGCGCTGCAAAATATTGAGCAAATGTTTTTTTTCCTTCCTTTAATTCCTCAATTTCGTTTATAATTTTATCTACTTTATCTTTTAATCCTTCTTGTTCATACTTTTTCTTATAATCTTTGTGTATTTCTTGTTCATCGTAGTCATCGTCAATGTATTCATCAGTGATTTCAGACTCTTCATCACCAATCTCGCTTTCAACAGAAGAAGAACTTCTACGTGAAGAAGGTATGCTAGGAGAGGAATACCCACTGCTGCTTGGTGTAGGTGACTGTGGTGATATATGTGGATCTTTTGTAAATATTTCCTCTGCTGGTACTTGCTGATCGTCTACGCTCTTAGTAAAAGCTTGATGCAGAGTTTTTCCATTGATAAAAACTTCTTTATTCTGCTCAACTAATTTTAATATTTTATCTTTTGTTTCCTCTGGTGTGAACTTTAAATCACCAAATTTTGGCTTACCAATAACACTCTGTATACCACCAGAATCCAATTTTACGGTCATGCTACAGTCTATGCTGTTACCTTCAGAATCCTTAGCCTGCCAATTAATGGTCATTTCACATGGGCTTGAACCAGTAAAATCATGGTGCCTCTCATTGCCATTTTTTTTGCTTGCGGTTATTTGACTATCTTTCCCTAAAGATATGTTATAAACCTTACCTTCACTGCTAGCTCTTAAAATATTGCTAATTTCTATTGATTTTTCTTCATTTTCAAATCTAATTTTGAAGTCATTATCCTTTATTGGATACACTAAGAAATTTTGACCAGGCAGAAACGACTTAAGTTCTTTATGCATTGCATCTATTGATTGCTCAAATTTTTGGAACTCCTTTTCCCACTTTAAATTTATCTGTCCTGTAATGTTCTCATCTTTGCGTAAAGGACCAATAAAGTACCAGATGAGATTTTCTTCCTTTAGTTTTTTTATAAAATCCTGAAGATCGTTGCAAGATTCAATGACACTTAAAATATCATTTTTCTTCTGTTCATCTGCATCTAAACTTTGACTTTCAGCTATAAATACATTTTCATTTTCCTGTGTCATAATTTTACATTTAAAAAAAATATACTATAATATTAACAGATTTTTTTAAAAAGTCAACTAATTGCTGAGTAAATAAACTTGAGCATTTGGCCAAAATGTTATATAGTAGTTACTCCTTAAGCAGTGCAGTATGGACAATACCATTATAAGAAAATACGATATTAGAGGTATAGTAGGCAAAGATTTGCAGATTAATGATGGGCATGAGATAGGTAGAAAGTTTGGCCAAACCGTAGCTAGTGTTTGTGTTGGCTACGACAGCAGAATAGATTCACCAGGTATAGAAAGAGAATTAATTAGGGGCTTAACTTTATCCGGTGCAAATGTTATACGCGTTGGACTATGCTCTTCACCTATGCTCTACGCTGCAACACAAATCACGCAGGCGGATCTTGGTATCATAATAACTGCTTCTCATAACCCCAGCGAATATAATGGCTTTAAATTTTTTAGTAATGAAAAAGTCTTCTCAGATCAAGAGATAAAGGAAATTATAAGCAATCAAATTAAAGACAGTACAAGAATTGGAAGCTTAATTAACATAAATATATATAGTGAGTACATTAGCATATTGAAAGGTGCGGTAAAGAACAATAATACACAAAAGTTAAAAATAGCCTGGGATTGTGGAAATAGTCCAGCAAGTGGAATCATAAGGTATATTGAAAAGATCTTGCCCGGTCATACGCACATCGTAACCAATAACTCTATAGATGGGGCATTTCCACTGCATGATCCAGATCCCATAGAGGAAAAAAATCTCGCTCAACTAATTGATATTGTAAAGGAACATAAATGTGATCTTGGCATTGCACTAGATGGTGATAGCGATAGGGTGCGCTTAATTGATAATAAAGGCAGTGTTGTTTCCAATGACCATTTATTTATAATTTTTGCACGTGAAGTGTTGGAGGAATATCCAGAAAGCAAAGTTATTGCCAACGTAAAAATGAGTATGAAAGTGCATGATTTTGTTAGTAAGTTAGGAGGGCAAGTTATTACCTGCCCTACTGGACATTCACTAGTTAAGAAGAAGATGGTAGAGGAAGAGGCAAAGTTTGCTGGTGAATTAAGCGGGCACTTCTTCTTTTCTGAGCTAGGTTTTGATGATGGGCTATATTCTGCTGTTAAAGCAGTTGACATTTTGCTTAAGAAAAACCAAAGCCTATCTCAGGTAATTGAGGATTTACCGAAGTTATATATCACTCATGAAGTAAAGATTGTAGTGAAAGATGAGAAAAAATTTCAAATAATTGAATCAATAAAGAAAACACTGGAGCAGCAAAATATTGTATTTTCAGATCTTGATGGTGTTAAGGTAACCGATAATAAAGGTTGGTGGCTTCTTAGGGTATCAAATACGCAAAACTGCATTACAGCAAGATGCGAAGGAGAGACTTTAGAAGGTTTTGAACTTACTAAAAAGGTTTTGTTCCATTACATTGATGAAGCAAGGTCTTTAAATTGTAGCTACTCACAGAAATAAACGTGACTTACAAAATTGGCATAAAAGTATAAAGATAAATAGGCTAAATGTACTTATCACCTGGTCAGGCTGCAGCATTATTTCGCGTAGCCGTTTGCGGGTCCACTTAATTCTGCAATTCTTTGATTTCACTCATGGAGAGGCCAGTAAACTTAACAATAGTGGTGACATCAACATTATTAGCCAGCATTGTTTTTGCAACTTCAATTTTTCCTTCCCTTTTAGCATCATCAAGTTTTTGTTCAAGAACAGCCCGTTCATCACGAATACGTTTTATTTCCTGTTCGTAGGCAATAAATTCTTTCTCTGACCAGTTGAATCTATTTAGTTCTTCATATGCCTTTTTAATTATTACATCACTACCTATTATCTTTTCCAATTCTTCTTCGCTAGTTTCATTTGCATATTTAAAATAATAGATCCATTTTTCAACTATACTCTCCAATTGGTCTTCTTTAGTTTTAGGAAATTTTGGTAACTCAATAAATGTAAAATAAAAATCTTTTAAATCATGTTCATAGCTATCTTTGTCTAACATTACATGATCTGACTTATACTCAGATTTATTAGGAAAGAGAATACAATCAGCAATAGCTATAAAAATGATTTCTTTAAGACCCTGATATTGATCACCTTTATCAGCTTGCCTTGAATAAGCTTTAGCAGCGTAATATTGAGCGCGTTTTTCAAAGCCTTTAGTTTTGGCAACTTGCATTTCGACTATTACTTGCACCCCATTTTCATCCCTGCAAAGAACATCAACGATACTTTGTTTTTTAGAGGCAATTTCAGCATCTTGAATAGTGCTGAGGAATCCTATTTCTTTTTTTCATCTTTGCCAGTGAACCCCAAAATATCATTGAGAAAGTGAATGAGGATGTCTTTATTTTCTTCAGTACCAAAAATACGCCGGAACGCAACATCATTCTTGGGGTCGAGAAATTTAGAAAGAGCCATAAAAAAATTTTTAAATGTATCTTTATATTATATATTCTTATTAATAATAATTCAATAATTTGTCGTCTTTTTTGTTAACTTTACTGATGTTGTTGTAAGGAACGTTGTTGCCAAATTTTGTAAAATTTATTATCCTAAGGTTTCAAGTTCTCACAGGTTTATTGGAACTATATGTACAATGTGTTTATCAGTGAAAATCAGGGGAAAATGATGGGAGAAAAATTAATACATTACTTCAGCCAGAACAAGTGTGAAGGCAATGCAGAAATGAAAAATCTGCTGGGAGGGAAGGG
>NZ_JAPQLE010000068.1:0-3564 GCF_028982185.1 Wolbachia endosymbiont of Drosophila baimaii
AAAATTATTAAAGATTACGGAGGAAATATGCTATTTTGATTTGTGTAAAAATTATTGTTGACTTATGTGCAATTAGAGAACCTATAGCTATATATATGGCTTTATAACACCAACCGAATCAAATATTGTTGATTATCAATTACACCCTTGTTTTGCAAATTCATCAATTGCTATTGCACAATGTGACATAAACGGCAACTTTGTAAAGAAAAATACGGCACTAATAAAGCTTGCAGGGTCAGATAATAATTCAATCTTTACGTTGATATTGGATAGTTATCATGTGAAAATACGTGAATATTTTTCGAGTAATAGAATAAATAATGCGTCTTTTGATGTACAGCTCAACGGCGGTAATAACATAAAAATATATTTCAATAAGTTTCTTCATAATAAAATGATCTTCATACTTTGTTATTTTATTGACAATACTGAACACAAAAACCTAGAGATAAAGCTTGAGCATTATCAAAAGATGCAAGCTATAGGGCAGTTAGCAGGTGGTATTGCGCATGATTTCAACAATATATTGACTGGGATAATAGGATTTTGCGATTTGCTTTTACTCCAACACTCAGCTGGTGACCCATCTTTTGGAGATATAATACAGATACAGCAAAATGCAAAGCGTGGATCAAATTTAGTAAGACAATTGCTTGCTTTCTCAAGAAGACAGACCTTGCAGCCAAAAATTATTGATGTAAATAATACTATAGCTAATCTTTATGGAATGATAAAAAGATTAATAGGTGAAAATATAAAATTTAATATTTATTATGGTAGAGACTTGGGTGCTGTTAGGGCTGATCAAGGGCAATTAGAGCAAGTTATACTTAACTTAGCAGTCAATGCTAGTGCTGCTATGGAAAAGGGCGGAGAATTAACTATACGAACCTTTAATCAAAAGATTGACTCATTAAATTCTACACCTCAGGATATGTTTTCTCCAGACAAGGAAGCGATTGAACATGGAAATTATGTTGTGATTGAAGTAATTGATACTGGATGTGGAATGACGAGTGATACAACTGAAAAGATCTTTGATCCATTTTTTTCTACCAAAGATATTACCTCTGGTACAGGTCTTGGCCTCTCTACTGTATATGGCATTATTAAACAAACTGAAGGATACATCTATGTTGCTAGCAAAGTAAATCATGGAACTAAATTTAGCATATTTTTGCCCATGGTTTACATATCAGATGAAAATGATAGAGAGGAAGATAGTGAAGAAACAGAAAAACCGGTAGTAAGTGAAATTAAAGGTAATGGTATAATTTTATTAATCGAAGATGAAGATTCAGTAAGGGAATTCATCTCTAAAGCACTCAAAAGAAAAGGATTTGATGTAATAGAAGCAAGCATAGGCAGCGAGGCGCTAGAAATAATCAGTAAAAAAAGTCAACACATAGATCTTATAATCACTGATGTAATCATGCCAGAGGTGAGCGGCCCAGAAATAGTTAAAGAAGCATTGATCCATAGGCCAAATATCAACGTTATTTTTATTTCTGGGTATGCAGAAGATGCTTTTTTAAAGAGTGATGACATCAATATAGAAGATTTTCACTTTTTGCCAAAACCATTCACTCTGAATGAATTAGGAAACAAGGTTCAAAGTGTGTTACACAAAGTAAAAAAGACAGTCTAATTTTAGTGTGGTTAGCAACAAAAAAATTTTCTAATGCAAAAGTTTCTTGCATATATACAATAGAATTATTTTATACATAAGATAAAAGGCGTGAGCAAGATTATTGCAATAGTAAATCAAAAGGGTGGAGTTGGCAAAACCACAACTAGTATAAATTTGTCGACAGCCTTTGCTGCTGTAGGAAAAAGCACTTTATTGGTAGATTTTGATCCTCAAGGAAATGCTAGCACCGGACTCGGGATTTCTTATCGTAGTAGGGAAGAAAAAAACATATACAAAATACTACTAAGCAGCGAAAATAAATTGATAGAATCGGCAATTTTCAATATAAAGGAAATTCCGAATTTATCGCTAATTTCGTCAGTAGTTGATTTGTCAGCTGCAGAAATTGAATTATCGCAACTTGAGCGAGGAAAATTCGTACTAAAAAGCGCATTGGAGAAGATACGCGATAATTATGAGTATATAATTATCGATTGCCCTCCATCACTTGGGCTTCTGACCATAAATGCTTTGACTGCTGCTAATTCTATTATTGTTCCTCTTCAGTGTGAATTTTTTGCTTTGGAGGGATTAAGCCATTTAGTTAAAACTGTAGAGCTGATAAAAAGAAATAACCTAAACCCTTTTTTGGCAATAGAAGGGATAGTGTTAACAATGTATGACAGGCGCAACAAACTCAGTGAACAGATTAAAAACGATATTTGCCAGTATTTAAATGATAAAGTATACAAAACTATCATCCCATTGTATGAGACTGTTATTCCACGTAACGTACGGTTATCAGAAGCGCCTTCTCATGGAAAACCCGCTATTGTGTATGATCTTAAGTGTCCTGGTGCACAAGCATATATAAGTTTGGCAAGGGAAATTTTAAAAAAGCACGCGAGCAGTTGTAAGGAGAAGAAACTAGTAAGCGAGGGCGTAGTATGAAGGATGATAGACGCCTCGGCAGAGGTCTTGCCGGCCTCATAGGCGATAATTATGATAATAAAGAAGATCGACAAGAGCATTTGCCTATTTCATTACTGCACCCAAGCAAATTTCAACCGAGGAAACATTTTGACGAGGAGTCATTAAGAGAACTTGCAAATTCGATAAAGAAAAGTGGCATTATACAGCCTATCGTGGTACGCAAAGATTCAAATGATGACGGTTATGAAATAATAGCCGGGGAACGTCGTTGGCGAGCAAGCAAGATTGCAAATCTTAATAGTGCACCGGTTATCATAAAAGATCTGAGCGACAAGGAATGCTTGGAAGTATCCATTATTGAAAACATACAAAGGCAAGATATTAATCCAATAGAGGAAGGTGAAGCTTACAGAAAACTGATAGATGAGTTTTTCTATACACATGAGGAATTAGCTTCAGCTATAGGCAAAAGCCGCAGCCACATAACCAATATGATTCGGATGTTGTTGCTCCCTGATAGGGTGAAAACAATGATCAATGAGAAAAAATTGTCTATGGGTCATGCAAGAGCGTTGATTAATGTTGAAAATGCGGAAAGTATTGCAGAAAAAATAGTTTCTCAGGGCTTAAGCGTTAGACAAACTGAAAAACTGATAAAGGACCTACATCAAAACAACAATCAAAAAGAGCAGAGATATACTAGAAATCAAGATATGACAGTAATAGAAGGCGCTATATCTTCTCAACTTGGTTTAAAGATCAAAATTAATGACAACAATTCTAAGGGTAAAGTTATGATACGGTATGATAATCCAAATGAATTGGATTTGATATTGAAAATTTTGAATAGGAAACTTGAGGCATAGCTAGTAGTTGGCTAGCAAAGCAACAAACCAATATCAACTGTTGGTGTCATGAAAGTAGCTGACACTGGAATGGCTTTGTTGCATCGCTAGCTATGATGGATTAAAGATAAAAAAGATGGAGAATATCAGTAG
>NZ_JAPQLE010000069.1:0-7495 GCF_028982185.1 Wolbachia endosymbiont of Drosophila baimaii
ACCTGTCTAATTCATCGTAGGCTAACTTTATTATTGGTGCTTTTTCTGCTATTTTCCTTAAGTCTTCTTCCGTAGTTTCATCTGCATATTTGAAGAAAAATAACCAACGATCCACTATGCTTTCTAGCTGTTCTTCCTTATTCTTAGGAAATTTAGGTAGTTCAATAAATACAAATTGAAAATCTTTTAAGTCATGCTCATTGGTTTTCTCATCTCTTATAGTGTGGCTGGATATATAATCAAGCTTATCAGGAAATAAATTACAATTAGAGATAGCAATAAAGAAAACCTTCTTTAAATCAATGTACTTACCAGATTTATCAGCTTGCCTTGAGTAAGCCTTAGCAGCATATAATTGAGCTCGTTTTTCGAAGCCTTTATCGCGAGTAAGCTGCATTTCAATCACATACCTGGCCCCACTAGAATCCCTGCAAAGAACATCAACTATACTTTGTTTATCAGATGCAATTTCAGGATCCATTATAGTACTGAGGAATTCCACTTCTTGTATAGTATTTATCTCAGCAAACCCTAAAATATCATTCAAAAAATGTATGAGAATATTCTTATTTTTTTCAGTGCCAAATATTTTTTTGAAGGTCAAATCCAGCTTAGGGTCGAGAAACTTAGATAAAGCCATAGCCAAAGTGCTTAAAAATATTAATAATTATACACTATTATTAACAATTATTCAACCATATTTTTGAAGATAGCTATGCTGCCGCGAACCGTCATACCGCCGCGGTATCTCTAGATCCCGCTAACAAGCAGCGGGATGACGAATTACTTAACCGTCATACCACCGCGAACCGTCATACCGCGATTCATTCGCGGTATCTCGGCATAGATTCCGCTAACTAGTAGCGGAATGACGATTGTGTATCGTGTTTTGCTAAAAATCACAGAATGCAGTCTGGTTACATTACTCTAGCTATACGCAACAACTTTACTTTCAACAATTTTATTAGCAATAATACGACTTTCACAATCAATATTTATTATATCAGATAGTGAATTAATATCAGTATAACTATCAAAACTTTCCATTGTTGATTCCACTATCTCTACTATTTTTAAAAAGCCAATTCGTGACTTCAAAAATTCATTAACAGCTATTTCATTTGCAGCATTGAGCACAATACTATTTGCTTGTGGAGCAGAAGAGTTTAACACTGCCATGCTAAGCTTTAGCGCAGGAAAACGTTTATGGTCTGGTTCTTGAAAGGTCAATTTTCTTTGCTTTATTAAATCTAATTTACGATTTAAAGCTGATCTTTCCGGCCAAGACAAAGCATATGAAATGGGAATTGCCATGTCAGTTTCTGCAAGCACAGCAAAGTTGAACCCATCCTTATAAGTTACAATTCCATGTACTATTGACTCAGGATGCACTATTGCTTCAATTTTATCCGGGCTGATGTTAAACAAGTTATGTGCTTCTATTATTTCTAGTGCCTTATTCATCATTGTTGCGCTATCAACCGAGATTTTCTTTCCCATATTCCAAGTGGGGTGACTAAGCGCCTGATCTACCATGATATTTCTTAATTGCTCAAGGCTATAATTTAAGAATGGTCCACCAGAAGCAGTAAGTATGATCTTTTCTACGCATTTGTCGTCATTTTGCAAAATTTGAAAAATTGCATTGTGCTCAGAGTCAATAGGGATTATTTGTACATTTTTTTCTTTAGCTTTTTTGAGTAATAACTTTCCACCGCAAACAATGCTTTCTTTGTTTGCTAATGCAATGACTTTGGTACCGCTTTCTATAACCTCCATAACTGGCTCAAGGCCTGCAATGCCAACTATTGCAACAACTGAGAGATTAACAGGTATGGTAGCAATATTTGTAGCACCAATTGCTATTTTTACATCTGTACCAAGTAGATTTTCTTTTAAATCTTTGTAAAACCTTTCATCGGAGATAGCAACGTATTTTGCATTCAGCAGTTTTGCTTGGTGTGCCAGTAGAGCAAAGTTCGAATGGGCACTTAGTGCTTCCACTTGGTATTCTTCTTTTCTCTTTGAGAGCAAATCTACAGTCTTTTTTCCAACACTTCCTGTTGACCCTAAAACTGAAACCTTTTTCACTAAGACAAACTCATGTTAATTATAACAACAGCAACTTTTCTTATTAGGCCTTCTCGCATACTATTCAGCAGTTTTTAAGCGTTTAACCAAGTTCATGCCCGTGGTCATCACCAACAGATGGTGAAGGACCAGGTGAAAAAGATTGACCATGGTGATCACCTGCATCATGCATGTCTTGCAAACCATCAGCATTATGAGCCATTTCATTATTGGCATGAGGGTAATCATCTGAGTGAGGTCCCTCATCACCATGAGCCATATCCATTCCTTCTGATGGCATATCTTCCCCACCTCCACCTGAAAAATATTCTGCAAGGCCTTCAAGAAATTTTATGCCAAACATATTACCTGATTTTCCAAACAGCGTTACTAGACTACTACCACTCACCAAACCTTCAAACACGTTACTATAAGCAGCAATTGCTCCTTCATGAAAGTTGAACAACCATTTCATTCCATCCACGACTGTTGAAACAGAGTCACTATGACCAAGACCAAAACCACTTTTCTCACCAGCAGCTTCTTGGTGTTGCTGCTGCGCTTGCCATTCTGCAATATTTGGACCTTGAGCTTCACTCATAAATTTTTACTCTCAACCTTAAGCTATTATTTTATCACAAATATTGCAAAATATCAATAGAGCTTTTGAATATAGCTAATACAAACAATTTCTGTCATCCTATATATAGCTAAACTGACTTACGACAATTTGAAAAACGACAAATTCGTCATTCCGCTACTAGTTAGCGGAATCTATGCCGAGATACCGCGAATGAATCGCGGTATGACGTGTTGCTTGGGTCAGCTATAGGATCCAGTTTGAAAAAAATCTGAATTCCAATGTTCACTACCTTTTACAAAGTTAAAACTTAAAAATATGACTGTTAGCAATAGTGTATATATCTTTAGCTATATATAATGAATGAATTTTTTTATATATTCGTTATTAGTATTTTGTATTTCCTGAACAGTTCCATGGGAAATGATCTCCCCTTCATATAATACTGCTATTTTATCAGCTATTTTAAATGCGCTATGAATATCATGTGTAATCGTGATAATTGTAGGGTTAAGATCTCTAGATAATTTTATTATTATCTCGTTTACTATATCTGACATAATTGGGTCCAATCCTGAAGTTGGTTCATCCAAAATAATGATTTCTGGATTGTGTGCAATCGCCCTTGCAAGTGCCACTCTTTTTTTCATTCCACCTGATAGCTCTATTGGAAACATATCTGCTATATTTTCTTCCAATCCAACATCATTTAACTTCTCGATTGCTAGCTGTTTTGCCTCTTTTTTGCTGATATTAAAGCGCTTTTTATAATTAAAAGATATATTTTCCCACACTGTAACGTAGTCAAATAAAGCGGAATTTTGAAATAAAACCCCAAATTTATTTTTGCTTTTACTATTTATTTTAACAGACCCTGAGTCTGGAGCAAGCAAGCCAATGATTGTTTTTGTTAGTACAGATTTGCCGCTTCCTGAGCCACCAAGTATGACTAATGATTCCCCTTTTAATATATCAAAATTTAGATCTTTTAGTACTGTCCTATCATCAAAAGATAAGCTTAAGTTCAATATTGATATTATGGGGTTACGCATGTATCAAAGTAATCATGTAGTTTGCTAAAATGATCAGTATGGACGATAAAACAACAGTTGATGTTGTAGCAACACCTACTCCTCGTGCACCTTCTTTGCAATGGTAACCGTAATAGCAGCTTGAGACAGAAATTATGGCGCCAAATACAGTTGCTTTTATTAGCCCAGTTATAAAATCATACGTGTTAAAGAACTGAGCTGTGTGTTTAATGTATATATTTAAATTGTGGTTAAATTCGAAGACTGCAGTGATACATCCTCCAAATATTCCTATTAAATCTGCACATACTGTAAGTATGGGAAATACTATGATTGACGCTAAAATCCTTGGTGCAACTAAATATTTAAAAGGGTTGATGTTCAAGGTTGTAAGTGCATCTATTTGCTCGGTGATGCGCATTGTACCAATTTCTGCTGCAACTGATGATCCAACCTTTCCTACCATTATTAAGCTGATCAAAACTGGTCCTAACTCTTTAATGATAGTGATCGTAACAAGTTTGGGTATTATCTGTTCTTGGTTAATTAATGGGTCACTCAAGCTACTTTGTAAAACTATCGCCGCTCCTATAAAAACTCCAGTGAGCCCAACAATTGGCAGAGAGAAAAAGCCTATCTCTATAATTTGTCTTGCTATGTTGCTAAAATAATATGGTGGCACAAGGCAGTGGTATAGAGATTGAATAAAAAATATGAATGCACTACCAAGCCTTAACAAAAAATTGATAAAGTACCTACCAATTATTCTAACACTATTTATATCAAAAAAGCTCACTTTGTATTCATTTTAGCTAGAGGTTAGTCTTACTGATTTTATTAAAATTTTTATTAACTTTATCGCAAAGTATAGCTGAGATATGTTTTAAGTTCAATATACTTGATGTTTTAATTTAAAGCTTAACCCAAGAAAGGTTTCCCTACGTCATACCGCAATTCATTCGCGGTATAGATTCCGCTAACGAGTAGCGGAATGACGGTTTTTCAAATTGTAGAGCCACTTTAGCTATAGAACTCAATTACATAAGCAAACCTTACTTATTTTACTATCCCTGTTTACTTCCTGTAAAAAACATGTTACTAATGTATTGTATTTTGTAGTAGAATGGAGGAAATTTTGGCAGTTCCAAAAAGAAAAAAGTCAAAGTCAAGGCGTAATATGCATCGTTCTCATCATGCTATTCAGCCTAAGAATATTGTGGTGTGTTCAACAACTGGGGAATTCATGTTGCCTCATAACGTAGCAGTTGATGGCAGTTACAAAGGAAAACGGGTTTTCATTAAGCAACAGGCAGAGTGACTATTATGATATGTTATCTACGGTCAATAATAATATAGTTATTGCACTTGACGCTATGGGGGGCGATTTTGCGCCTCTTTCCGTAATTCATGGTGCTGGTTTTTTTTTAGACAACCTTGTTGACCCAGGCATTAAAGTTTTTTTTCATATTTATGGAGATAAGGAAGAAGTATCTCCTTTGCTTTTGAAATATAAAAAAGTAAGTAACAATTCTGAGTTTACTCATTGTTCTGACAATGTCCTTGCAAATGATAAGCCATCTTTTGCACTGAGGCATCGTAAAGACTCAAGTATGAAAGCTGCCATTGAGGCAGTAAAAAAAGGTAAAGCTTTCGGAGTGGTATCTTCAGGCAACACCGGAGCGTTGATGGCAATTTCCAGATTTATTTTAGGAACATTACCAAACATTTATCGTCCTGCTATTGCCTCTATCTGTCCAACTAAGACAAAAAGCTTTGCTTTGCTTGACCTTGGTGCAAATGTCGATTGTAATGCCGATTCGTTATTCCAATTTGCATTAATGGGTAGTATATTTGCAAAAATAGCATTAAAAATTGACAATCCTGAAGTTGCTTTGCTAAATATCGGTACAGAAGAAGTTAAAGGTAATGACTCAGTGCGCGGCGCTTTTGAGTTGCTTAAAAACGCTCCAGGCATTAATTTCAAAGGGTATATAGAGGCAAGTGAATTTTTAGAGGGTAATATAGATGTGATTGTTGCTGATGGTTTTGTTGGCAATGTAATGCTCAAAACGGCTGAGGCAACTGCTAGTACCTTTATCAATCTAATAAAGCAGGAAGTATTCAACTCGTGGATAGCGAAAATGCTTGTTGGTATATTGTTAAAATCCAAACTAAATAAAGCATTAACGCGTTTTAATCCCAAAATTAGAAGTGGAGCTATGTTTTTAGGGCTGAATGGTATCATCATTAAAAGTCATGGAAATTCTGATGCTATTTCTTTTGCCCATGCCATAAAATTTGCAGTAAATGCAATTAGTGAAAATTTAAATCAAAAGATAATTAACGGGGTAAGTCATATTGAATAAGAGTTTCATATTAAGCACTGGATCTTACCTACCAAGAAAAATGTTGAGTAACAACGAAGTTGCATCGGTAGTTGAGACAAGCGATGAATGGATAAGGCAGAGAACAGGAATAGTTCAAAGGCATATAGCAGATGAAGGAGAATTAACGTCAGATCTAGCTGTAAATGCAGCAAAAAGTGCTATAGAAAAAGCTAAAATTTCAGTGGATGAAATTGACTTGATTATAGTTGCAACAACGACACCTGATAAAACTTTGCCTAGCTGTGCAACGATTGTACAAAGTAAGTTAAAATGTAAAAATGCATTTTCTTTTGATGTACAAGCAGCATGCTCTGGTTTTATATATGCAGTTACAGTTGCTGATTCGCTCATAAAATCTAACAATAGAATTAAATCTGCGCTCGTTATTGGTGCTGAAATAATGTCTAGGATTGTTGACTGGGAAGATAGGTCAACTTGTGTACTCTTTGGTGATGGTGCTGGTGCAGTGATAATAAAATCAGAAATGGGTAGCAGCGGCATCATATCAACAAACTTACACTCTGATGGCAATGTGGACATACTATGTACGAACGGAGGGATATCCTCAACTGGTGATTCTGGAAAAATACGCATGAATGGAAGAGAAGTGTTTAAACATGCAGTGGATAAGTTAACAGTCTCAGTAGAGGAAACTCTGAAATGCAATAATTTGAAAATCACTGATATTGACTGGTTAATTCCCCATCAAGCAAACATTCGTATTATTGAAGCAGTAGTAAAGAAATTAGATTTTCCTATAGAGAAAGTGATTAATACCGTTGATAAGCATGCAAACACCTCAGCGGCATCAATTCCACTGGCCTTAGACTATGCAATACAAGAATCAAAAATAAAATTAGGAAATCTGGTACTGCTGATTTCAATAGGTGCAGGCCTGACCTGGGGTTCTGTGTTGCTGCACTATTAGACTTCCTGCATTACCTCCTGTCACCCAAGTACTCTCTCTTGTCATCCCAGCACCTTCTTCCTGTTATCTGAGTAGCTGACACTGTACGAACATTGTCTATCAGGAGGATGTCATCCCAGTAGCCCCTTCGGTGTCATTCCAGTGCTTGACACTGGAATCTAGCAAGCTTTGCTTGCAAATAAGTCTAATACGCGTCGCGTTTTATGCCAAAACACAATTGGAGTTACATGCAAAATAGATCCCAGACTGGGATGACAAAAAAAGGAGCACTGGAATGACAGCAGTCCTACGTCATACCGCGATTCATTCGCGGTATCTCTAGATCCCGCTAACAAGCAGCGGGATGACGAGCTTATTGTCATGCTGCCGCGAACCGTCATACCGCGATTCATTCGCGGTATCTCATCCGCTAATACCAATTCTCACTGCACAACAAACAGATAGACAATAATGGAAAAAAAGCCATACTAAACTAAGTGTAATAGCGAGGTATAAATGG
>NZ_JAPQLE010000070.1:0-10816 GCF_028982185.1 Wolbachia endosymbiont of Drosophila baimaii
ACCTGTCTAATTCATCGTAGGCTAACTTTATTATTGGTGCTTTTTCTGCTATTTTCCTTAAGTCTTCTTCCGTAGTTTCATCTGCATATTTGAAGAAAAATAACCAACGATCCACTATGCTTTCTAGCTGTTCTTCCTTATTCTTAGGAAATTTAGGTAGTTCAATAAATACAAATTGAAAATCTTTTAAGTCATGCTCATTGGTTTTCTCATCTCTTATAGTGTGGCTGGATATATAATCAAGCTTATCAGGAAATAAATTACAATTAGAGATAGCAATAAAGAAAACCTTCTTTAAATCAATGTACTTACCAGATTTATCAGCTTGCCTTGAGTAAGCCTTAGCAGCATATAATTGAGCTCGTTTTTCGAAGCCTTTATCGCGAGTAAGCTGCATTTCAATCACATACCTGGCCCCACTAGAATCCCTGCAAAGAACATCAACTATACTTTGTTTATCAGATGCAATTTCAGGATCCATTATAGTACTGAGGAATTCCACTTCTTGTATAGTATTTATCTCAGCAAACCCTAAAATATCATTCAAAAAATGTATGAGAATATTCTTATTTTTTTCAGTGCCAAATATTTTTTTGAAGGTCAAATCCAGCTTAGGGTCGAGAAACTTAGATAAAGCCATAGCCAAAGTGCTTAAAAATATTAATAATTATACACTATTATTAACAATTATTCAACCATATTTTTGAAGATAGCTATGCCGCCGCGGCGCTAACAGGTAGCGGAATGACGAATTACTTAACCGTCATACCGCGATTCATTCGCGGTATCTCGGCATAGATTCCGCTAATTAGTAGCGGAATGACGATTGTGTATCGTGTTTTGCTAAAAATCACAGAATGAGTCTGGTTACCTTAATTAGAAGTTTA
Source organism: Wolbachia endosymbiont of Drosophila baimaii (assembly GCF_028982185.1). NCBI lineage: Bacteria > Pseudomonadati > Pseudomonadota > Alphaproteobacteria > Rickettsiales > Anaplasmataceae > Wolbachia > Wolbachia endosymbiont of Drosophila baimaii. The sequence goes on from NZ_JAPQLE010000070.1 coordinate 888, forward strand.
GCTTTAACTTTAAATGGACTACTCAACCGTGACAGACTTAGCTAAATTTCTTGGATAATCTGCATCTAACCCTTTTTTTGCTGCAGTAAAGTAAGCAAGGAATTGCATAGCAACACTGTAGATGATTGGAGAGATAAAATTATCAGTGTCTGGAAGTTGCACCACATCTGCGCAAACTCCCCTTAGGAATGGCGCTCCTTGTTTATCACTGAAGGCAATTACTTTGCCTTTTCTTGCAATAATCTCTTGTATATTAGATAGCGTTTTAAAGAATAAATCATCATAAGGGATAATTGCTATAACAAGCACAGTAGAGTCTATTAAAGCAATAGAACCGTGCTTCATTTCTCCCGCTGCAATACCAATTGTATTGATGTATGAAAGCTCTTTTATCTTCAATGCACCTTCCATTGCAACTCCGTATGAACTTCCTCTGCCAATTAAAATAACGTTATTGTGTTCTAATATGCTGCCTGATATATGTTGTATTTTCATCACATTTAAAACATGTTCAACATACTTGGGAATAGAGTTAATAGCGTTGCTTAGCTGTTTTATTCTCTCTCCACCCAGTATACCTTTTATTTTTCCAAGCTCCACGGCAAAGCATGCTAAAGTTGCAAGTTGCGCAGAAAAGGTTTTTGTTGAAGCAACACCAATTTCTTGCCCAGCAAGAGTATGTAACACAATATCTGAGATCTTTTCAATGCTGCTGCTAAATGTATTAGTTATACTAATGATTGGTTGCTTCTGTGATTTTGCATAACGCAGCGCTTCTATGGTATCTGCAGTTTCGCCAGATTGAGAGATAAATAACCCAATGCTGCCTTCTTCCAGCTTGACGTTGCTATACCTAAATTCTGATGAGATTTCTAGATATACTCGAACTTGAGCGACATTTTCCAGCCAATACTTTGCTATTAGCCCAGCAAAATAAGATGACCCGCATCCAACTATAGTAAAGTAACTCAGCTCAGAAAACAATTTTTTGTTAGCAAATATTACCTCTTTATATTGCTTGTAAAATTGATTTATTGTTTTGTTTAATGCACGCGGTTGCTCAAAAATCTCTTTTAACATGAAGCTAGGGTAACCATTTTTGCTAATTAGAAAATCACTTGGACTACTATTTTCTATACTGCGTTTAACTTGTGTACCATTGTTGTATATACTAACTCCACTAGATTTTATCACTGCAATGTCATCATCTTCCAAATGCGATATTTTTTCCACAAATGCACTTAAAGCATTAGAGTCAGATGCAGCAAACACTGTGTTACAGTTATAGCCTATTGCTAAAGGCAAATTTCTCTTCGCAACAAATAAGGCGTCTGGATATTCTGCAAATAATAAGACCAAGGCAAATGAGCCGTGTAGGTTGTTTAAACACTTAAATAGAGAATCAACTGGCGACAATCCTTCATCGAGATATAAGGTTAGCATGTTTGGTATGATCTCTGTGTCAGTGTCAGTATGGAATGACATGCCCCTTTCTTCTAGGCCCTTTTTCAGCAGATTGTAATTCTCAATTATGCCGTTATGAGCAACAACAACGTTATTTGTACGAATGGGGTGAGCATTTTTAAGGCCTGGAACTCCATGTGTAGCCCAGCGAGTATGTGCTATGCCAATTGTACTGCTAGACATCTTGCTTTCATCAACAATTTCACATAACCTTTCAACTCTACCTTCTGATTTTTTGACTTCTATTTTGCCTTCATTATTTATGATTGCTATACCCGAAGAGTCATATCCCCTATATTCCAATTTTTGCAACCCAGTTAGTAAAGTTGGTACTACTGAATCACCACTACTTACTACACCAAATATTCCGCACACAAATGGATCACCAAACAAACTTTTTTCTAAACATGTTAAGCATTTTTGCCTTTATTACTGGTTGATTTATATTCTTTTTATCATTCTTTCGATTTTACCTTTTTAATTGGTTTAGCTGCTACTTTTTGAGTTTCTTTGCTTAAAACCTCAGATATAGCGGACTTTAGAACTTTTATCTCAACTTTTGGTGCTATTTCTATTATAAATTGTGCATTTGCCTCATCAACTTTATTAACTTCACCTATTATTCCACCAGAAGTAATGACTGTATCACCACGTTTTATTTGATCTATCATCTTTCTATGTTCTTTTAGTTTTTTTTGTTGCGGGCGAATAATGAGAAAATAAAATACCACAAATATTAAAATCAATGGAGTAAAACTAGCAAAAGATGCGCCGATACTTGATGTATTGCTAGTTGCATCTGCTGCAAAAACTTCAGAAATGAGCATATTTAATCCTAATTGTTAATGATAAAAACAAACCTATTTAAGTATTAATTACAATACCATGCCATGTCAAGTTTGGTGAAGGCGTTTCTCAATACCGGCAATAATACTGCGAATTCTAAGTTATGCTAAAACTAATATGGCGGGAGTGATGAGACTTGAACTCACGACCTCATGCGTGACAGGCATGCGCTCTAACCAACTGAGCTACACCCCCCTAATTTCTTTTTAGCGTTTTCGGACTTCAACTTTAAAGCTAATAAACATGTTGCCCTTTGTCAATATTTTTTGTTTGCGCTTTGCTGTCTTTTCTATTACTATGTAAATAATTTAATTTCACACATGGCTTGTACAAGTAGTCCCATTAGGGTTATGCCATGGAAGATAAACTATTTGGAGGAATGATATATGACAAATTTGCCTAAAGTCGCTGTGCGTGATTTAGCTGAATCTGGTGTACATTTTGGTCACAAAATTAGTCGCTGGAACGCAAAAATGGCTCCATACATATATGGAGTGCATCAAGAAAATCGTATACATATAATTGATTTGCGAAAAACACTACCATTGCTACAGGTGGCCATGAAGGCTTTATATGACGTTGCATTTCAAGGTGGTCGCATTCTATTCGTTGGTACAAAGTTTCAAGCTTTTGATATTATTGCAAGTGAAGCGATTCGTTGTGGTCAATATTATGTGAATCATCGTTGGCTTGGTGGTATGCTTACTAATTGGGGCACTGTTTCTTCTTCGATAAAAACCTTGATGCAATATGAGAAAATATTAAATGACGAGGATAGCATTTTAACAAAGAAAGAATTGGGGAACATTGAAAAGAAAAAGCAAAAGCTTGATAAGGCGCTTGGCGGTATTAGAGAAATGGGAGCAATTCCTGATATCTTATTCATCATTGATACTAATAAAGAGCATATAGCGGTTAAGGAGGCTAAGAAGTTAGGAATTCCAATAGTTGCAATACTTGATACTAATTCTGATCCAGATGGTATTACTTATCTAATACCTGGAAATGATGACTCAAGAAAATCAATAGAGCTCTATTGTAAATTAGCTACCGACTCTATATTAGCTGGAATAGAGTCTAGTCTAGCAAAATCTGGAGTTAAGATTGATGATATAAGGGGTGATGAGTTTATTCAAGAAAAAGAAGATGGTATTGTGCAAACTAAAAGGAGACGTAGTAAAGTTTACAAAGAAGGAGAAAGGGAGGTAGTAACAAATGAAGATGAATCCAGATGATATAAGAGAATTACGTGATAGAACAGGGCTTGGCTTAAGTGACTGTAAAAAAGCATTGGAAGAATGTGATGGTGACATCAAGAAAGCCGTTGATAAGTTACGTACAATAGGTCTTGCTAAAGCTGACAAAAAATCTGATAGAATAGCTTCAGATGGACTCGTTGCTATGTGTTTGACTGAAAATTATGGTGCATTGGTTGAACTCAATTGCGAAACAGATTTTGTTGCAAGGAATGAGAAATTTATAGAGTTAGTTTCAAATTTAGCATCAATTGCTCATCAAGAACGCTGTACTAGCGTTGATGAGTTAAAAAATGCCAAGTATGAAAGCATTGGCACAGTGCAGGAAGCTATTATGAATGGTACATCAGTTCTTGGTGAGAAGCTGGAGTTAAGCAAGCTTTGTTACTTAGAAGCTAAGGATGGAGTTATTGCTGGCTACGTACATGGTGATGTGTGTGGCTTAGGTAAGATTGGTGCTTTAATTGCATTGCAATCATCTGGTGATAAGGCGAAGCTACAAGAGATTGGGAAACAAATAGCTATGCATGTAGTTGCTATGAAGCCTGAAGCTTTGTCTATGGATGATTTAGATCAAATGAAGTTGAAAAATGAACGTTCTATAATTGAAGAGCAAGTGAGGGGCTTAAATAAACCTGAAGAAGTAGCAAAAAAAATAGTAGATGGACGAATGGCTAAGTACTATGAAGAAGTTGTTTTACTAGAACAAAAGTTCATAAAGGATGATAAAATGAAGGTTTCTGATTTTATAAAATCAAGCGAGATGAGTGCTATTAAATTATCTAATTACAAGTTACTTGTTTTGGGTGGTGCAAACTAAATGGTAAAAAATGTTTCCCTCAATAAATGAAAAAAGCGAAATAAAATATTCCAGAGTGTTATTTAAAATTTCTGGTGAAGCTTTAATGGGGTCACAGTCTTTTGGCTATGATATGGGAATAATAAGCCAATTGTGCAAAGATATAGCTGATATTAACAGGCTTGGAGTTCAGGTATGTATTGTTGTTGGTGGTGGTAATATCTTTCGTGGCACATCTGCGTCTTTAAGTGGCTGTGAAAGAGCAAGTAGTGATTATATTGGAATGCTTGCAACTATAATCAATGCTTTAATTTTACAAAACTTTTTAGAAAAAAATTTAATAGCTTCTAGGGTATTATCTGCAATACCCATGGCCACTGTATGTGAATCTTACATAAGAAGGAAAGCTATTCGTCATTTAGAAAAAGGTAGAGTGGTAATTTTTGCAGCAGGTACAGGCAACCCATTTTTTACTACAGATACAGCTGCAGCCTTACGTGCTGTTGAGATGAATTGTGATGTTATTCTAAAGGGTACGCAAGTAAATGGTGTATACTCCGCTGATCCGAAAAAAAATGAGGATGCTGTAATGTATGATAGGCTTTCTTACACGGATTTATTGACTCGTGATTTAAAAGTTATGGATGCATCAGCAATTTCACTTGCTCGTGAGAATTCTATTCCAATTATAGTTTTTTCTTTGAAGGGAGAAAAAATAGTCAATATTATTAAGGGTCAAGGTACTTATACTATAGTTTCAGATTGTAAACATTAGGTAATTTATGTTAAATGAAATAAAAGCTAAAACAAAAGAAAGAATGCTAAAAACTATTCAGTCCTTTCATGATGATATTAAAGGCGTACGCACTGGTAGAGCTAGCGCATCGTTGCTTGATGGTATAGTTGTAAATATCTATGGTGGACATCAAAAGTTAAATCAGGTTGCAGGTGTTTCGGTTATAGATAACAAAACTCTATCAATTAAAATTTGGGATATTAATGTTGTCGGTGAAGTGAAAAATGCTATATTAAATGCCAACTTGAATTTAAATCCTGTTGTTGAGGGCAATACCATACGTATAGCTCTTCCGGACTTAACACAAGAAACCCGTGAAAAATTAGTGAAATTATTGCATCAGTTTGCTGAAAATGCACGGATTGCCATTAGAAATATACGTAGAGATATTATGGAAGAAATAGAAAAAATGAAGGAAAATAAAGAAATCTCAGAAGATGATTTTCATGGTGCTAAAAAGGAAATACAAAATATTACTGATAATAATATAAAAAAAATTGATGGTGAATTGTCCATCAAAGAAAAGGATATACTGAATCACTAAATGATATGGAGAAAGCTTACATAGCAAATGATGTCATTCCAGTGTTTGACACTGGAATCCAGTCTTTACTATACAACTATCTGATGCACTTGTTTGAAATCAAATTTCCTGGATCCCAGTGTCGGAGCACTGGGATGACACCAATTTTGCATTCAAGTATCAACTATTGGTGTCACTACAGTAACTCTCTTCCTGTCATGCAAGTAGCTGACACCTTCCAGGTGTCCATTGAAATCCAAAAAATTTCACTCAAGTCAAAATTAGGTTAAATTTAAATGTTGAATCAAGAATCTTTACCGAAACATTTAGCAATTATTATGGATGGTAATGGTAGATGGGCGAACAATCAAGGAAGGGTAAAAATTGATGGTTATAAAAAGGGCAGTGAAGTTGCATACGATATTGCCAAGTATTGTACGGACTTAACCATACCCTACTTAACTTTGTATGCATTCTCTATGGAGAATTGGCTTAGACCCAAAAACGAAACTGACTGTCTATTTGATTTATTTTACTCTGTCTTAACTAATGAAGATAAAGTCAATTTCATTTGCAACTGTAACATTAAGTTGAATTTTATTGGCAATTTAAGTCTGTTATCCAGTAAAATATTGGATCAAATTAAAAAAGCAGAAGAAATGACACATAAGAACGATGGTTTATTACTCACTGTGGCAGTCAGTTACGGAGCAAAGCAAGAAATTACACAAGCTATAAGCAATATTATAAAAGAAAATATTGCTTATGTATCAGAAGAGGAATTTGAAAAATTTCTGTATACTAAAGATTTGCCAAAATTGGATTTATTAATTCGCACTGGCGGCGAAAAAAGGTTAAGTAACTTTTTATTATGGCAAGCAGCTTATGCTGAATTGTATTTTTGTGATACTTTATGGCCTGATTTTTCTTGTCAAGATTTGAGTAAAGCATTAGAAGATTATACAAAAAGAGAGAAAAAATATGGTAGATAATAATTTTATAATTAGAATGTTGTCCTCAATAGTAATATTATTCATATTTTCCTTTGCTACATATTTCAGTGATTTATCGTTTTACCTATTGATTTTTTCAATAGCAGTTTTATCTTCTTTTGAATGGTATAATCTAACCCAAGGAAATAAAATTTTATACGTTTTTGCATTATTATTGATTGCACTACCAAGCGCCTCATTAATATATTTATATAATCTACCACAGGGAAAATACGCATTAGTATGGTTCGTCTTAACCATTTGGGGAATTGACGTTACTGCCTACCTATTTGGTAAGAATTTTGGTGGAGCTAAAATTTGCCCAATTCTTAGCCCTGGAAAAACTTGGACAGGACTTCTTGGTGCGATTTTAGCTGGAGTAGTGTGCACAATTTTTGGATCAATATTTTTTGGTCTATTTTCAATTTTTTATTCTCCAATCATTGGCCTTGCAATTGCTATTCTAGCGCAACTTGGCGATTTCACTGAGTCGCTTGTTAAAAGAGCTTACGGTGTTAAAGATAGTGGAAATATGATACCTGGCCATGGGGGAGTGCTCGACCGTATGGACAGTTTCATTTTTACTGCCCCTCTTATTGCTATTTACATAAGCTAAGTCTGCAGAAGAAATAAAGTGCCATTAGAGATCATCCCTAGTCAGCTCCCCAACCGCTTCCACAGTACAGTCATGGACAAACGTCTTTTCACAATAAGGGCAGGCTATTTCCTCTTCTTCTCCCATATCTAAATATATTAATGGATGGCCAGAACCCTCATCATTCTCATCACCATGACAACAAACTTTTCTATTATTAACCCTCACTTTTGACATGCTACTCCTTTAGCTTATAACATTTTATATATTAAATATACCTATCCAGAAATAAAAAACAACAAGCACTATTCTCCATTTTTTATCCTATTCAGGTTAATCAATTCGCTTTGAACGCCTTTTGATACAAATTTGCTAACATCTTCTCCTAATCTTGCTATTTCCTTTACAAAACTTGATGAGATAAATTGAGTATCTTCAGAAGCGGGAAGAAATATGGTTTCGATTTCAGGAAGAAGTTTATAATTTACCCAACTCATTTGAAACTCGTAATCAAAATCCGACACTGCTCTTAATCCTCTAATAATAACAGAAGCATTCTGCTCTTTGGCAAACTTCACTAGCAACCCATTAAAAGATATAACATCTGCATCAATTCCTAGTCCTTTAATTTCATTTTCAGCCATGCTTGTGCGTAGCTTTGTGTCAAAGGCAGTATGCTTATTAACGTTTTCTGCAACCCCTATTATTAATTTATCGACTAGTTTACACGCTCTTTTGATTATGTCAAGATGCCCAAAAGTTATAGGGTCAAATGTGCCAGGGTAGATTCCTGTTCTGTTATTAATGTTCATCCTTTATTTTTATATAAACTACTTTAAAAACTTTTGATAGACATGATAACATTTTTTATCTAAAAATGAAAGTATACAGTTGGCCTGATAGCTCAGTTGGTAGAGCAAAGGACTGAAAATCCTTGTGTCGCTGGTTCGATTCCTGCTCAGGCCACTTTCCTTTCTTACTAAATTTACCTTTTTGTTGTAAAACGTTCTATAATATGTTATGATATTGATATAAGTGTTGAGAGGGTAAACTATATATATAAATATTATAGCAGAATATTTAGTATCTTATTAATTATAGTTCTATTATTAAGCAATATTACTTATGCTGGCGTTAGTGAAAAACCGGCATCTCAATATGTAACCAGAAAAGAAGAACCAGCGTCAACTGTCTTGACGGCAGAAAATACAGTAAATAATGACATAGTTGTTGGTTTGTTGAAAACGGAAGAAGCACATGAACTTGGGCTATCTCAAAATATCTATGAGATGTTTAATAACTTTGGGGTTAAGACTGTACTGATTGATTATAATAAGATAATTAGCCTTAAAAAAATTCAGACAGAGTCACTTAATCTCGCAAAACAAGATGAAACATTGGCAAAAAAGCTAACATTAGACCGAATAAAAGTTGAAGTTGCACAATTCATTAAAGAGCACAAAATAAATAGGATATTTATTCCGGATAATTTACATTCAGCACCCACTCCTTATCGCCAGCTTGTTACTGAAGCAATTGTAAAAATAGTTGATGATAACCCTGCAATTCATTTACTTGGCATATGTGAAGGCATAATGAATGCAAAGGGAATTGAAGTAGTGAGTGTTGTGAGTGATGAAGAGAAGCAAAGATCTCATTTAAAATCAGCACCTAATCCACAGAAAGAGGATGTACCTCTCCAGCAGATAAAGATCGTTCCAAATAGTCGTTTAGCAGAAGTAGTAGCCAAATTCCTAATACCTAATGAAAATGGCTGGTTTTCAACATATTTTCCAGATGCTCATTCAGGAGCAGTAAGTAATACACCAGAAAATAGAAGAAAATTGGAGTCACTTGGATATAAAGTTGCAGCATTTTCCAGTGAGGGGGTAATAGAAGCTATTGAAGATAAGCATGGTAATGTTCACTTTCAAAATCATCCAGAAGCCCTTGTTGTGAAGTCAGATAAAAACCTCTATTTATCAAATCACAAGGAACGTCAAGTGTCTACACTAGTTGCTATAGCGATTATAAATGATTTTCTTTATCGTGCTTAATGGCTATAGCTTTAGGCTTACCGACGATTTGATAAACGATAGATTTGTCATGTATCCGTTCAGGCAATGGCGTCAACTTAAGGAAAAATATCAGCGATAGTGTATAAAATTTCTCTCCAAATTTTTGATCATTAAATTATCCAAAGAGTGCAAGGGACAGCACTTTTATTTCTATTTTATTGCAACAAAAAAGTTTAAAATGTGTCTTTTTTAGGTGAGGCATGCAAAAAGGAAAAGATCTTATCTTACAAATTAAAAATGCAATATACTCGAAAACTTTTCAGAAAATCCATTGTGTTGAGTTTTACACGAACAAGAAAACTTCCTTTTTCGACAGTATTTTCTATGATTTTAAAGTTAGTTAAAAAAAGTTTGGGAATAGAATGTGAACTTATGGAGCCACTGACATGTACCCTCAAAGCAAGCTTTTTCTAAAGCAAGGTATAAGATTTGCCATACAGGCTTTCAAGAATTTAAGCATCCAAACAGCCTATCAGGATGAACCTGAGTTGGAGAGGCTATAGACTTATTGCAGCAGATGGTTCTGGTATGAGATTACCCAGCTCTGGGGAAATTGTATCCGAGTTTGAACCAAATGGAA
>NZ_JAPQLE010000071.1:0-1872 GCF_028982185.1 Wolbachia endosymbiont of Drosophila baimaii
TACTGGTAATCCAAAGCTCCTTAACTCTTTGCACATCGATATTGACAATTGCCCACTTTCTATTCCTATGGATTCGTATTCTCTGCTTTGACTAAGCAGAAACTCAGCTATTGCACTGCTCTCACTTGCAACAACTTCTTCTTTAACAATTTTTCCTTTCTCATCAACGATACTAATAAAAGTTTCTTTGAGTGAGATATCTAACCCGCTATAATATTTCATGAGACTACTCCTACTGTAAAAGTTTAAATTATTTTTGAAGAACCAATTCATTGAATTTGTTACTTCGTGCTAAAATAATGGAGTATGTCTCTCCATCATTCAATCGCAATTACAGTATGTTAGTTGCACCAATTACTATTATATCTTTTCTGCTCTTAAATCCATCTATTTCAGTTAACAACTGCGTTAAACTCTCTCGACAATGGTAAGCTGAGTTATTAGCGGTACTTCTTTTTTGAGCAACTGCATCTATTTCATCTATAAAGACTATACAAGGAGAATATTTTTTTGCTATTTTAAAAAGCTCGCGTACAGCATGTGCACCATGACCAATATATACTCCAATAAGTTCAGGACCTGAGATGCTTATGAAATTCATATTTGATTCACCTGCAATTGCACGAGCGATAAGTGTTTTACCATTTCCAGGAGGGCCATGTAATATGTAACCTCTTAGTGAATTAATACTTTTATTTCCAAACAGCTTGCGCATTTCTTCTGTCATTTGGTCACAGCAAATCATCTGCAACCGTTGTTTTAAGGAGTCATCAATTATAGCATCAGCAAATGTTATTCTTTTATCATCTGAATCAGCTAATTCTATCGATATAGGCAGCTCTACTTCCTTTAGTTTGCTGAATATTTGATCATATATAAACCAAGCAATAAAAAAGAAAACGACAAGTAACACACAAGGCATAGCTTCACTAACATAATGTGCAGCTAACTCATACCCTTTACTAAGCAAAATTGTATGCATATAGGCAAACAAAAAAGCGATAGAGATAATAGTTGCCACGCATAGTAAACAGATCGAAATTCTTTTAGTAATTCTGAAATTTCAATTTTTTTCATCTTAATACCCTATACCAACTTCAAACTAAGAATAATTTTATCTAGCTTACCTATTTTAGCTTGATTAGAGCGTTCAGAAAAATTATCAAGTACGTACTTTAACTTATTAAATACTAAAAACAACATACCCCCATATTGTCACATACATCTTTAAAGTTTACCAAATTCATTTTCAAAAAACAAGATTTTATTATTAACCCGAATTCTGGATTAGATTTTAGGTAAATTATTGAAAGTCTTGAATTTTACTAAATTAGTCACTAATCTTAAAATGCTTACTGCTTTATCGTAAATGCTAAAACAATAAGCTATTGATATTCTTGTTTTTTTTAATCTTCAATCCAGAATTCGGGTTAAAAACGCTAACTTGTATCTTCAAGAAGTAAGACATAATAGCTCTAAAATGTCTTGCAAGGAAAGGTAAAGCTGAACGCTAACTTATGCCAGAAAAATACCGTCTTGTTTGCCTTTTTGAGTAGTATCATCTTATTTTTCCTGTAAATTTTGTTTATAACGCCTAAGATTCACGATATTTTAATCCCGGTAGAATATCTTATAAAATCAGATTATATGTTATACCTATGGAAATAGATAACTTTCAGCAATATTACAACCAAGAAGAAATGAAGACAGTAACATTAGCTCAAATTTATAAAGACTTGGTAATAAAGATATTCGATATAGCCACAAGCAAAATGTAAGCTACTATTAATGGTATTATGGAAATAGCATCAACGATACCACCTACTATACCTACTACCAGAGGTGACGGAGTAGTAAGGCTTAATATAATAA
>NZ_JAPQLE010000072.1:0-1426 GCF_028982185.1 Wolbachia endosymbiont of Drosophila baimaii
TACTGGTAATCCAAAGCTCCTTAACTCTTTGCACATCGATATTGACAATTGCCCACTTTCTATTCCTATGGATTCGTATTCTCTGCTTTGACTAAGCAGAAACTCAGCTATTGCACTGCTCTCACTTGCAACAACTTCTTCTTTAACAATTTTTCCTTTCTCATCAACGATACTAATAAAAGTTTCTTTGAGTGAGATATCTAACCCGCTATAATATTTCATGAGACTACTCCTACTGTAAAAGTTTAAATTATTTTTGAAGAACCAATTCATTGAATTTGTTACTTCGTGCTAAAATAATGGAGTATGTCTCTCCATCATTCAATCGCAATTACAGTATGTTAGTTGCATTTAAAAGCAGCTAAATTGCAGTATTTAAGACTTAAAAAACGCCAATACTGAAAATAGACAGTGACTGGGGTTTCTTTTGCCTTTTTTTTCATTTGGTAAATTTCTTAATATTCATAGCTAAACGACAATCGTCATCCCGCTACTTGTTAGCGGGATCTAGAGATACCGCGGCGGTATGACGTAGGACTGCTGTCATCCCAGTGCCTCTGTGATGTCATTCCAGTGCTTCTTTTTTTGTCATCCCAGCGTCACGCGCTGGTTTCAACATTATATCATGAACTTTCTAAAATTCATTGAGTTATGCTTTCAAACGGTAGTGCCGGGATGTGAGTATAATAATTATCGGTACATAAAAGTCATAGCAGATAGGCTGGAAGCGGCGAGCGCTGGTGAAGTGAAACGAATAATATTCAATATGCCTCCGCGTTCGATGAAGTCCATGTGCGTGAGTGTTGCGTGGCCTGCATGGATACTGGGAAACCACCCAACTGCGAGAATAATAGTCGCAAGTTACTCTCGGCTGCTTAGCGAAAAGCACTCGCTCGATACAAGATGTATAATGCAGTCTAGTTGGTATAGAGAGCTATTTCCAGAGGTAGAACTATCCAAAGATCAGAATACCAAATACAAATTTTAAACAGTGCAGAGAGGATACAGAATTGCAACGTCCGTTGGAGGAACATTAACCGGTGAAGGCGGTGATTTTATCATTGTGGACGATCCGCTTAGTTCTGCTCAAGCTTTGAGTGAAACGCTTAGAAAGCGTGCCACAAACTGGTTTGATCAGACTTTAGTAACGAGGCTCAACGACAGAAGAAAAGGAGTAATCGTTCTTGTGATGCACAGGCTACACCAGGAGGACTTAACCGGACACCTTCTCTCTAAACCGAAAAACATATGGCATCATATTTGTTTACCAATAATAGCTGAAAATAGGGAGATTATCTATTCAATCAAAAAACCAGCGCCTCCTGTTCCTGTCATCCAAGTATAGCATTTCTCATAATAGTCCGAACAGGTCATAGGAAGGCAGAATCAACAGCACGACGAAAGGATTCGAATAGAGGAATGTTTT